>CAJAXK010000050.1 GCA_903946925.1 uncultured Bacteroidales bacterium
ACTTGTATAAGTCGAACTGTTTGTCCCAACGTTTGCTCCATTCAATCTCCACTGGTAAGTTGGTGATGCACCACCGTTTGTTGGGGTTGCTGTAAACGTAACCGAAGTTCCAGAACATACCGGATTCGCCGAAGCTGCAACTGAAACGCTGACTGGCAAATTCGGGTTCACCGTCATGCTAACTGTGTTCGAGGTTGCTGGGTTTCCAGTTGCGCAAGTGGCATTTGAAGTCAAAACGCAAGCAATAGTATTTCCATTTGATAAAGAGCTACTTGTATAAGTCGAACTGTTTGTCCCAACATTTGCACCGTTCACTTTCCATTGGTAGACTGGTGTAGTTCCACCATTGGTTGGGGTTGCAGTAAAGGTAACTGAAGCTCCTGAACAAATTGGGTTTGCCGATGCCGCCACCAAAACGCTCACAGGCAAATATGGGTTTACGGTCATGGTAACCGTGTTGGAAGTAGCCGGGTTTCCTGTTGTACAAGTAGCATTTGAAGTCAAAACGCAAGAAACGGTATTTCCATTAGTTAATGCACTGCTTGTGAAAGTTGCACTATTTGTTCCAACATTCGCACCGTTCACTTTCCATTGATAAGCTGGAGTGGTTCCCCCATTGGTTGGGGTTGCAGTAAAGGTAACCGAAGTTCCTGAACAAATTGGATTCGCCGATGCCGCTATCGAAACGCTCACAGGCAAATTTGGGTTCACCGTCATGGTAACTGTGTTCGAGGTTGCTGGGTTTCCTGTTATGCAAGTGGCATTTGAAGTTAAAACGCAGTTAACCAAATCAGTGTTAGCTGGTGAATAAGAATAAGTTGCACTATTTGTCCCAACATTTGCACCGTTCACTTTCCATTGATAGGCTGGTGTGGTTCCCCCATTGGTTGGGGTTGCAGTAAAGGTAACTGAAGCTCCTGAACAAATTGGGTTTGCCGATGCCGCCACCGAAACGCTCACAGGCAAATTTGGGTTCACCGTCATGGTAACCGTGTTGGAAGTTGCCGGGTTTCCTATTGTACAAGTAGCATTTGAGGTCAAAACGCAAGTAACGGTATTTTCGTTAGTTAATGTACTGCTTGTGTAAGTTGCACTGTTTGTCCCAACATTTCCTCCATTCACTTTCCACTGGTATGCTGGTGTGGTTCCACCATTGGTTGGTGTTGCAGTAAAGGTAACCGGAGTTCCTGAACAAATTGTGCTTGCCGATGCCACGACCGAAATACTTACTGGCAACCCAGCAGTCACTGTTATGGTTCTATCAGCAATTGCGTTGCATCCTGTACCTGTAACAACAACAGTTAAACGCAATATAACAGTCCCGAAAAAACTTGAATTTGGGGTAAATGTAACAGCCGATGGATTCGTCGTTGCAGTTGTTGAGCTAAGGGTTCCTGATCCTGAAATTATTGACCATGCAGCTCCCGTGCTGTTGCCACCGCTGTAACTTGCACCTGATAATGCAAATGCTGCTGATCCTTGACAAACTATATCGGGTCCTCCAGCATTAACCAAAGGTCCATTGACGGTTATTGTAATTTGATTGGTATATGGTGAGTAACAGGTTGTACCACCACTAACCGAAACAGTCCTTCTCTGGTAAATGGTTGTTGCTGCCAAGGCTGGGGGCGAATAGGTTGCTGAGGTAGCCCCGGGAATGGTAACAAAACTTCCGCTTGCGTTAGTTTGCCATTCATAAGTTATTGTACCCGAGCCTGTTCCTGCCGTTGTGGACGTTAATGTAGTTGGGGTAAAACCCCTGCATATTGTTTGTGCATTTCCGATTGCACCTGCTGTTACAACCGCATTTACAGTTACAACAACCGAAGACGAAGCAAAGGCTGCTGTTTGGGTTTCTAAACCACCAATTGCAAAATCCCCGGAAGCAACCGAGCAAACAGGTTGAAATATAATATCATCCAACGCAAAATCGTTCCCATTAGGAACAATGTTCTGGTTTTGAAGATTTAAAAATGCTGTAGTGCTCGTTCCTGAATTCCAGTTATAAATAAATTGTTTCCACTGGCATGTGGGTTCCAAAGCGGTATAAATGGGGCCAACTGCTGTTCCGTTTATAAACAATTGCAATTGGGATGGGTTCAAGGCAACCACACTCTGTATCCAATAGGTAAATTGGTAATCTGTGCCTGCCGAAACATTTACAGTTTGCGACCAAACGGTTACTCCAGGTACTATTGCACCGTTAACAACCATTTGTAAAGTGCCTGGCGCAACAGTATGATCAACGCAATTGGAAAAATTTGAATGTACAGTATTTGGATTTGCAACCACTGTATATCTTCCTTCAGGAACTAAATCCGTCCCAAAAGTATAACCGCTACCAAATCCTGTGTTCCCCAATTCAAAATCCCCGTTTACAACAAGGTTTATGCCGCTAGTGTTGGTTCCAGTAACAGTGTATGTGCCGCTCATGGCGGTTGTTGCATTGGTTATTACAGGGTTTTGTTCCAACGAATAAAAATTATTTGGCCCTTCCCAGTATTGGTTAGCGATATTGGTTCCTGTACTTGTAAGGTTGATGGTTGAACCCGAACAAAAAGTCCCTCCACCTCCTGCGGTAATTGATGCCGGGGATATCACAGTGGCAACTACCGCGACCCGTGGTGTTGAAGTACAACTTCCTAAAGTTGCATCGCAATAATAAGTAGTTGTTACACTGAGGCTTGGTGTTGTAAAATTTGGTCCAGTACCAAGCGAAGTCCCACCTGATGCTGCTGCATACCAGTTGATTACCGCTCCCGGGGAAGCAGTGGCTCCGATATTTACCGGGCCTACACCGCAACTGCTTCCTGGAAAACTTGCTGTAATACTGGGTTGACCAATGGAAATATTGACCCCATTATCGGTTCCGGTTATTACGGGATTGCTCGATATTACACGAATGCGGTATGCCGAACCTGTTGCTTGTCCCACTGGTATGGTGGCCGAAATCGTACCAGAATTCTGCGATGTCAAAGTGCCTATTGTTGTTGGGCTGGCAAATGATCCAACCGCATTCGAAAGTTGGGCTGTAAATACATTTCCTGCCACAAAATTACCTGTAATAGTAAAAGGAACCGAAACTGCTGACCCGGCGCAGAACGGCGATCCAGAAATTGTTCCTGTGGTTATGGTTGCAACTTTTTGTGCTAATACAAAAAAACGGTTTGTACTTATTGCATTTGAGTTTGAAACTCCAAAAGCTCCGGCTGTTCCGCCTAAAGATGAATAGGTGCCGGCTAAAGAGGTACTTCCACCAACGGCATCAAAAGGTGCAATTGCGGTTGGGCGCGATATGGAAACAGAACTGTTTGTAAAATTACCGCTTGTTACCAACGCCCAGTATTCCGAAGTGCTTCTTGAAGCTAATGTAGCATTTATACTGCCACCTGAATTTCCCATAGTTGCCTGAACCTGGGCAGTAACAATGCCAGTTCCTGTTGTTGGGTTGACCAACGACAATGGTAAATACGTAGTCCCATTCCCGACAGGAAAATTATATGTTGAACCCGAAACTAAACTTGCCGGTAAAGTCAAGATTACAGGGCCATTAATAAAAGAGGTTGCCGACCCGCCTGAAATAGAAGTAGTTGCCGTATTTGTAATTGATAATGAATTGGTTGTTGAGGTTGCCAACAAACCTGTGTTAAGGCTGAGGATTCCAGAAACTGAAGTTGGTTTAGTGAGTGTTACTGTATTGCTTCCGGAAGTACCTGTATTTGAAATAGTAAGGTTGTTGAACGTGGTTGAATTGCTTCCGCCTAAAGATTGGGAGGCAGCCCCATTGAAAGTAACGTTCGCGGTTGTGCGTGAAAATGCGGCATTATTTGTCCAGTTTCCACCAACGGTAAAATCAAAATTATTGGAATTCAATGTTCCCTGCGAAATAAGCAAGTTCCCGCTTATGGCAGTTGCCGCCGAAAATGAAACCGTTGTTGGATTGTTTATGGTAAGGTTTGCCGGGATATTTTGAGTAAGGCCGCTACCTGTTGCCTGTGCCACAGTTCCATTGAAAATATAATTTGCACCTGAGTTGAAAGTGCGTGTCATGTTGGTAGTCGAAATCGAGCCATCAACACCGGCAGCGTTAGCCGATAGTAACGTTCCTCCCGAATTAAGCGTAAAAACAGCAGTGCCGGCAATTCCAAGGTTTTGTGAAATGGTATAAATGCCAGCATCTAAAGTGCCACTAACCGTTAACTCTCCTTGAAATAAGGCTTGTGAAGCCAAATCGGCGCTGCTTAAAGTTAAGTTCGAAAGCAACTGCACAAATTTTCCGGAAGGTATAGAAAACTTTGTCCAAATAATTCCTCCCGCAGTTGCCATCGAAAATGTCTGAGTGCCTGTTCCATTAAAAATTAGTATTCCATTGGGAACATTCTCACCACTTGTGGTCATGCTTTCAACGCCTGAAGTATGAACAAAATTTCCATTCAGCGTCATTGTACTGCTGCCCGAAGTATTTGAATTAAAATCAAAACGACCACCCGATTGCGTATAGTTTCCACCAATAGAAATGGAATTGATAGTAGGATCGTTAAAACTGAAACCGCCGGAAGTTAAATTGAAATTCCCGGCAACACTTATTGCACCTGTGGCGGTTTTTGTTCCGCTGCCACTAATCGTAAGATTATTAAAATTGCTTGCGCCAACTGTGCTTGCAACTTCGCCATTCAAATTAATTGTTGATCCGGTTGCATTAAAAGTACCATCTTTTGTCCAATTCCCTTTCACTATGTGGGTGAATGCACCTGCGGTAAATGTTGTCCCAGTTCCAATGGTTACATTGCCATTTATTGTCAAACCCGCAACTGCTGTAGTAGTTGCCGTACCGCTCAATGTTAAATTTCCACCAATAGTAGTGGTAGTTGCTTGTAATGTTTTTGCCCCGCTTCCCGAAAGGCTTAAATTGTAATACGTTACATTTGCAATTGTTTGAGCTGCACCATTATAATTAACGGTTCCTGTGTTTGCAACAAAAGTGCCACTGTTTGATAGGCTGCCGCTGATATTCAGCGTATTTGACCCCGAAATTGTGAGTGTGGCACCCGAATTTATGGTAAGGTTATTACAAAGACCACCGGCTGCACCAATAACTGGTTGGTTTCCACCAGCATTAATGATAACATTGGTTGCCGAAGTTGGCACCGATCCGCTGCACCAATTGCTTGGCGTATTCCAATCAGTGCTTACATAACCAGTCCAGGTTCCTGCAACACACGTAGCGGTTGCGACAGTTAAAACTCCGGTTGAAGCAGCAAAATAAGTAGGATTGATAAATGTTGCCGAAGCACCAGTACCTCCAAAAGTACCAGCTGGTTGTCCTGTTCCTGCTAATGAAAGTGTGGTTGCCGTATGGTTTAATCCAGTTCCAAGATTTAACATTCCACCAGCACCACTCAAAGTAAATGCGCCGCTCGACACTGTTCCAGTAAATGTAGCAGTTCCTGACGATTTTGACATTGTTACAGCACCGGTTGTTGTAAAACCGTCAATACTTTGGGTGGCTGCAGTTCCTGTAATTATAATAGCCGAAGCGCCAGCAGAAAATGTCCCTCCGTTATTATTAAAATCCCCTCCAAATGTAAGTTGGAAATTGTTTGTGTTTGTGGATAAACTTGCCCCGTTGTTAATTGTGAGTAGAACCGAAGCATTGAAAACCTTGGCTGCATTTAAGGTGATTGTTCCCGTATTTGCAATCATTACGCCACCTGATGCTGCAAAAGTAGCCAACCATTCAGCCCCAGCGGTGCGGGAAGTTGCCGTATTATATTGCAAGCTCGCATTTGTGCCATAATTTGGAGCCGCAGAAGCTGTTGCCGTTCCTTCCATGGATAGTATTCCATTTACCGTTACGCCAGTTGTAGTTTTTGATCCGCTTCCCGAAAGGGTCAAATTAGAATATGTTATTGCCTTAACGGTTTGGGCTGCACCTGTGTAATTAACATTGTTACCTGCTGCTGTTGCTGTTAGGGTTGTAATACCTGAAGTGCCACCAATATTTAAAATCCCGGTAATACCCTGTGTGAAACTGCCAGTTCCGGATAATGCTGCAGTGGCATTTACAGTTCCATTGTTGGTAAAAGTTACCCCAGTAATAGTTAGAATTGTTGCACAACTGAGGGTTCCTGAATTGGTATATGTTCCTGTGAAAGTGGCAGTTGGAAATACAATAGCGGTTGAACCACTCAAGGACATACCTGAACCATTAAAGTTGTGAGTGGTATTTTGTGCTGTAAATGTCGTTGAGTTATTGGTAAAACTATTGCCAAAACTGAATGTTGCTGCCGCACCTGTAGTTGTTTCATTCCAAACGGCACCTGAATTAAGTGTAACAGCACCTGTAAATGTCATTGCCCGGACGGTTCCACTGGTGGAACCAAAATTGATTGTGCCCGAAATATTTGTTGATCCCGAAACAGTGAAAGTGCGGTAAATAGTTGCTATACCTCCACTATTTATTGTTAATGATCCAAAAGTTATACTTCCACCACTAGTGGTTAGAATAGCACCGTTGTTAACAGTTACTGAACCGGAAGCGTTTTGTGTTAGGTTTCCTGCTATATCTACGGATCCTGTTCCAGTAGTAGCTATTATGACTGCATCACCAGCATTAGGAACAACATTGCCAACCCAAGTACTACTATTTGTCCAAGTTCCACCTGTAGTGGTACTAGTTATCGTTGCCCCAAAAACACTAAAGCCCAGCAATATAAACACCATTGCCGGGAACAGGATTTTAAGAGTATAAGCAAGCTTTATCAACGTAAAGTAGTATTTTACAAGGGGAAGCAAAAACCGTTCCTTTCTTATAAATATATCATTCTAACGGTAGTTCCGCTTCGGCAAAGGTTTCGGCTTTGGCATCGTCCTGTGCCTTAAACTTGATTAGCAGTTTGCCTTTGGCATAATTTACGCCCGGTACATTGCGCAGCTGCATCTTGAAATTACGTATGGTATTGGGCGTGTAAACCGCAATTCCGCGTACAACGCCCACTTCAACTGCATTGCCTTGGGCAGGTTCCCAGGTTGCGGTTAGGTCGCCATACACCGATTTGGTTCCCACACGCTCAAACGTAACCGATAAGTTGGGTACGGTATCGCTTTTGGTATCGAGGCTTATATTTGTTAAGCCGACTTTTAAATCCAAATCCCCATTGCGCACGATTACCGGGATACTGATACCAAAAATAGGCGTCAGTTTTACCCCAATGGCGGTCGAATCTTTGGGTTTTTCATCCTCGCCCAAGGGTTTTTCATCCGGGGTTGCCCTAAAATACACGTGCGAACGGTATTCCGCATTTTGCATTTCCGAATTTTTACGGTACTGCATACGTATTACTTGCGAGCCATTTGGTGGCAATACAACGCTTCGCGGAAAAAACCGCAAATACTTGTCGGCAAACAATTGTCCGGAATCAGGTACTTCAATTTGCTCGAAACCACCTTCTTTGGTCATACGGTATTGAACAAAAGAAACCGTGTATTTTGCTGTATCAACACCCGTGTTGGCAAGGGTAAGCTCTTGCGATTGTTTAGTGCCCTCAAACACAACCCTACGCGGGGTTATAAGCAAATTGCCTTGTGCCGTGGCTTCTGAATGGGACAATAGCACCGATACAAATACAATTGCAAGGATGCAAATAAGTAAAAAATTCCTTTTTTTGGCAGGATTAATCATGGCTTTTGATTTTTTTTTCAAACATACACAAATTTTCCATATACTATCGTTTTTTCGGGGCTTTTTTTTTAAGTCGGGGCGGATTTAGTCGGGGCGGATTTAAGTCGGGGCGCTGAAGTCGGGGCGCGACTGAAGTCGCACTCCGACTAAAGCGACCCTATCGAAAAAAAAACGCCGCTTATCCAGCAGCGTTCAATTTTTTAATGAGCAACATTTAAAGCTAATTGTAAGCGAAGGTTAAATTGTATGTGCCTGTATATATTCCCACAGGGTTCGCAACTATATCACCAACTTGTAAAGTAGCCCCAATATAAATGTATTGCTCCCCGTTGTTAGCCAACAAACCTGTACCAGAACCCTGCTGTGGGGTGGAAATCCAATTGTTAACCATCATAGTTTTTTCCGAGTTTTGGTTCTTTAATGCAACAGAACTTGGCAACTGTATTGTGAAAGTGGCTCTTGGGGCACCGGTTACATGAAATATACCCGAATTGGCAATGGCCCCGCTTAGTATTATCGAACCGCTTTTGGAGCGTGTACCTTCCGGCGAAACCGTTATTTGCCCTCCCTGCACCTCCGGCGTAAACTTACCAAAGTTAAGCTGCGAGGTTTCTGTTGCCGTAAGTGCCTCTATTACTTCAGCAACGGCTTGTGCGGTAACTACGGATTGCTGTGCTTTTGCTTTTTGTGTAATTATTCCAAAGAACAAAGCAAGAACAAGAAAGGTAAGGTTTTTCATTTTGCTTTTTTATTTGGGTTTGAGAAAGAATTGGGTAGGCTAAAATTTTATCCAAAAAAAACGCTGCATTAAGCAGCGTTTTAATTCGATCATATTATTCTAATTATAATTTACAACTACATCAAATGAACCTGTATAAAGCCCAGCTGCTTGTCCATTGACTAAATTTAATGTGGCGCCAACATCAAACGTATCATCCCCTGAAGCATCAAGTGTTCTTGTCAACAAATCTGAAGTACATTTGAATGTTGTGATATCCATTGTTACTGACCCAGTTGTAATGGTTACAGGCGCTGACGGCAAAGTAATTGTGTAGGCAGCATTATTATCTCCACTGACAGTATAAGTAGCATCCGATGAAACTGGTGCAATTGTTAGCAAACTTAAAGTACCAGTTTTTGATCTTGCTCCTGCTGGGGCAACTGTAACTGTGGCAGCTGAAGTAGGCACTGTCATAGTACCGAAATTTAAAGGAACAGTGTTTGTTAAAACCAACGATTCAACAATTTTTGCTGATGCAGTTGCTGATTCAGTGTCAGTACCTTGAGCAAAACTTGATGTTGCAAATCCGAGAGCTACGAGAGCGATTGCGAAAATTTTTGTGATGTTTTTCATGATTGTTAGGGTTTTTTAGATTGTTTTTTTTATTTGATTAATTTGTTTAGATTTTTTATTCTTTTGGCGTTGTAAAGGATATTTCATAAACCGTGCCAGAATTTTTAAAATTAATTTGAAAATTTGAAAATGTGGGAATTTGAAAATGTATGTGCTATATAATCAGATAGTTAAAAATATAAAAAATATTAAAATAATTTGAAAATATTTTTATTCCTACCTGCCAAGGCGGCAAAGGTATGCAAAATGAGAGTGGTATTTTCGCTTTATAAGACTTTTATTTTAGGTGTTACCTGACTTTTTCAGTTGTAAAACGTGTATTAAAAGGTACGTTTAAACAGGTAAATAAGGTTGAAAAGCTAAGTTTTGCCACAAAGGCTCAAAGGTGCAAAGTTGCACAAAGTAATGGTAATCAATTAAATAGCCCTTTGTGATTCCTTAGAGCCTTTGTGCCTTAGTGGCAAAAAGAAAAGACATGGCTGATCAGGATTCCGATTCATCATCAAACCTACAATAGTTTAAAAAGCACCAAAAAATGTATGTTCTAAAAGCGGAAACCCATAAAACAACCTTTTCCTAAAATGGGACAAAATTCTCACAAAATGAGAATGGGTGTTTTGTCAAAAATTATGCCACGTTATTAGTTAATGGGAAATAGTTAATGGGGAAATAGTTAATCATATTTATAAAGTAAAGATATACAATAGTATAAGTGTTGATAAGTGGGTATAAATATTTTTTTGGCTTCTTTTTTTTGCTTCACAAATGGATCATTTTTAGCCTCATTTTGATAAAAAGCAGTTTTTTATGGTCAATTTGGGGATTTGGGATTAGGGGATTAGGGGATTTGGGGATTTGAGGATGTGAAAATTCTGTAATGTGGTAATGCGATAATGCGATAATGCGATAATGTGGTGATGTGAGAATGTGGAAATGTGGAAATGTGAGGATTTGGTGATGTGGGGATGTGGAAATTGAATCTACTCCGAAAAGCTCCTTTACAGATAGAAGCCCTGAAAGGGCTTAATTTCAATAACCGTGGGTGAAACCCACGGAAAAAGAAGAATAGAAAGAAAAGCCCTGAAAGGGTTGAATTTCAATACACTAAGATATTCAACCCTTTCAGGGCTGAGTTGATGCAGCGGTTTATGTCCACCAGTTTCACCATTCGGCACTGCTCATGGCAAAACTTGTTGTTATTGAGGTTTCACCATTTCAGTGTTACCAAATTACTTATCGGAGTGGAATCCCCCTTAACTGGTGCCTTCCAAAAACTTAATGAAAAATTAACATGTTGGTACTACCAATTGCTTTACTTTTGAAAGTTACGGCTGTTAGATTTACAACAAGGGATTTTTTATAAATTTATACGTTAAGATCACCCCAGTTGTCAACAAACACGGTTTATCAATGTTTAGGTTGTAAAAATAATCCATCACATTACATGGCGGGAAATAAAACCAATATCACCAACAGGGAAATAAGTTGGCTACACTTTAACGAAAGGGTTCTGCAAGAGGCTGCCGATTCGGGAACCCCATTAATAAATAGGTTGAAATTTTTAGGCATATATTCAAATAACCTGGATGAGTTTTTCCGTACCAGGGTAGCTACCGTGAACCGCATGATAAGCATGGACAAGGGCGTGTTTCATGATAAATATTTAAGCCCGCGGAAAACCCTACGCGATATTAACCGCATTACCAAAGCACAGCAAAAGGAATTCCAACGTATTTACAACAGTGTAATACAGGAACTTGCAGTTAACCAGATTTTTGTGGTAAATGATTCGGAACTAAATGTAGGCCAGGGTAAATTTGTTGAGCAATATTTTAGGGAGCATGTGCGGCCAAGCCTTTTCCCTATAATTTTAAGCAACCTTAAAGCAGCCTCGTTGCACGATCATTCCTTGTACCTGGCCGTTGTGTTGCAGGTAAAGGGTAAACCGGCGGCTGAGAAATATGCCTTGGTTGAGGTTCCAGTCAATACCCTTTCCCGTTTCCTGATTTTGCCCGAAGAGGATGGCAAACGCTATATAATATTGCTCGATGATGTAATAAGGTATTGCCTTAGCGATGTTTTTTCGGTTTTCGGGTTCAACACATACAAAGCGTATGCTGTAAAATTTACCCGCGATGCCGAAATGGATATTGATAACGATGTGTCGAAAAGTTTTCTCGAACTGATGGTGGAAGGGCTTAAACAGCGCGAGACTGCTTCCCCGGTAAGGTTTGTTTACGACCGACATATTCCCGAAAGGCTTTTAAAGCAATTGTTGGCCAAACTCAACATTAGTCAATCCGATACAGTTACATCGGGTGGCAGGTACCATAACTTTAAGGATTTTGTTGATTTTCCACGCATTGGTACGCCCGAAATGGAATTCAACCCAATGCCGCCGCTTGAGCATCAAGGATTAAGGGTGAACAAAAGTATGCTTGCTGGTATAAAAGAGAAGGATTACCTGTTACATTATCCATTCCAGTCGTTCCATTACCTTATTGATTTGCTGCGCGAGGCTTCCTTAGATCCGCAGGTGAGGGCTATAAAAATGACGCTTTACCGTGTGGCAAGCAAATCGAATGTGGTAAATGCACTTATCAACGCTGCCCGAAATGGGAAAGAAGTTACTGTATTCCTCGAAGTGCAGGCCAGGTTTGATGAAGAAGCAAATATTTACTGGGCCGGAAAAATGCAGGAAGAAGGGGTAAAGGTGATACAATCCATACCTGGATATAAAGTCCACGCCAAGTTGTTGCTTATCAGGCGTAAAGAAGGTGTGAGAAATGTGTATTATGCAGGTGTGGGCACTGGGAATTTTAACGAAACCACAGCAAAAGTTTATACCGATATTACCATTTTTACGGCGCAAAAGGAAATTGTTGCCGATGTAAACAGTGTTTTCCATTTGTTCGAATCCATTTACAATGCGCCAAAATTTGCAAAGCTGATAGTGGCGCCTTTTCACATGCGCAACCAGTTTTTTAAATTGTTAAGCAACGAAATTCGCAATGCCAAAGCCGGTATTGATTCGTGGGTAATACTTAAACTGAACAACCTTACCGATATAAAAACCGTAAAGAAACTTTATGAGGCAAGTGCGGCAGGTGTAAAGATACAGTTGATAGTTAGAGGGATTTGCGTGCTTCAGCCCGGTGTGCCAAAAATTAGTGAAAATATTGAAGCCGTTACCATTGTTGGCCGTTTTTTGGAACACAGCCGAGTAATGGTGTTTGCTAATGCAGGAAATGAATTGTATTATTTATCTTCGGCCGATTGGATGGAAAGGAATTTTGATAACCGCATTGAGGTGGCTTGCCCAATATTCGACCGTGATTTGCAGCGTGAAATAATGACAATGCTTCAAATACAATTGCGTGATAACACAAAAGCAAGGCAAATAATGCCAACCAAATCGAACCAGTATATAAAAGGTAATCCAAACCTTAAAATCAATTCGCAGATTGAAACCTATAAGTTCTTTAAGGATAGGATTTTATAGAATAGGAATTGTTGAAATTCGCAATCCATAAATGGTCATTGGTTATTGGTTATTGTCTGCAATCCGCAATCCGCAATCCGCAATCCCCAATCCAACATCCGACATCCGACATCCAACATCCGACTACTGGCTCAACTTCGCGCTTACCACAGAAAAAACCGTTTCGCCGCGCCAAGGCAAAGTGTTGTTTTTCTCTTTATAATGCACATCCACAATTTTACCTTGTAGGTTTTCTAATTCCTTTGCCACAGCTTCGTCTTGAACTGAAAAAAGGAATTTTTCCGAAGCGATGGTAACGTTTTTGCTACTTGCAACACTGCTCAGTATCAATTCGCCTTCGTACGTCTTAAAAAGGTTTCCTTTACGCGAAAATTTCTGCAATAAGCCAGTGCGGGTGCCATCGCTATAATTAAAAAAGAAACTCCAATAAACGTACACACCAACTATCAAAACAAATAAAGTTAGTGCCAGATAGAGGTATTTCCTGATTTTCTTTTTTACAACATCCATTTTTGTTTTGCCTTGTGTTGCTTTGCTGTTGGATTGGTTCGAGAGTGCCATAAATGTATCTTTTTTACAAAAATAGTAAAAAATGGCAAAAGCAAGGAATGTATAACTAAAATGGCTAAGTATTATTTTGGCGGGATATTATTTTGATGTGCTGGAGTAATGGAACCAAATAGATTAAACTTTTTTTATCTTTTCACCCTATACCCGAAAACCGAAGAACAAACCACTATAATTGATTTAAGCAGTTAGGCTGTTGGCTGATAATGCAATGCTATTCGTCTAACTAAAAACATACTACTGATAAAGAGACTATTACAAAAGTTGTTTCGCACTTATGTTTTAAGTTGATTTCTGCTGGCAAGTTTTAGATTGGGTAAGCTTTGCTCCTCAAAAACCTCACCCCCGTCCCCTCTCCTTGAAAAAAGAGAGGGGTGCCTAAACCCTGAAAATTTGGGTAAGCAAATAAACCAAAACACTAATCTTTAATGCCAGATATTTTCATCTTCAGCGAACTAAAATCAAATTGCTCGTAAAGATGCTGTTTTGTGGGGCGTTGCACATGCTTATACGCCAAGTTAGTTCAAAAAAGCGCGATAATTATCGTGTAAGTCTAATCACTTTTCTGTCAAGTAATAAGCCAGCACATAAAATATTATTTGGCCGTAAAAAACCACAAAACCGGAAAATAATCAACCGCCGAATAGAACCTTACTACCAATCGGATTGAAATGATAATTACCTTTGCCGCCTTACACCAATTGCATTAAATGATACTTTTTGAAGAAGCGTTACAGATAATCGAAGATTGTGCAATTCCCGTTGACACAGAAAAAGTTAAGCTCGAAACCTGTCTGGGAAGGATATTGGCGGTTGATGTGTTTTCAGATATGGACATGCCTCCTTTCGACAAATCCGCTGTTGATGGGTATGCCTGCCGTTTCTCCGACCTTAAAAATGAACTGAAAGTACTGGAAATTATCCCCGCAGGCAAAGTCCCTACAAGATTTATTAGCAAAGATGAATGTTCAAAACTCATGACAGGCGGGATGTTACCCGATGGTGCCGACACGGTAATAATGGTTGAAGATGTTGACGTATTGGGCGTTGACACTATACGTTTTGTTGCATCGGGAACATCGCCCAATTTTTGTAAACAAGCCGAAGATATTGGAAAAGGCGCCAAAGTTCTTGAAAAAGGAACCTTTATAAGGCCACAGGAAATTGCAATACTTGCCTCGGTGGGTTGTGCCAATCCTGAAGTGTACAAACAGCCTGTTATTGGCGTAATTTCAACCGGCGACGAGTTGGTGGAACCCAACGAAATTCCGTCAAAATCACAAATTCGTAACAGCAATGCGTGGCAGTTATTGGCCCAGGTTCAGCGTGCTGGTTGTATTGGCAGGTATTTTGGGATTGCAGACGATACCGAAAAATCAACCCAAAACCTTATTGAAGATGCTGCTAACCAATGCGATATTGTTATTCTAACAGGCGGCATTTCCGCTGGCGATTTCGATTTTGTCCCCAAAGTGATTCAACAAGTTGGTTTTGATATAAAATTTCGCAGTTTGGCTGTGCAACCTGGTAAACCCATAATTTTTGCTACCCGCGAGAATAAATATCTTGTTGCCTTGCCTGGCAACCCGGTTTCTTCGTTTGTGCAGTTCGAGATGACAGTGAGGCATTTAATCAGTTTGATTACAGGAAATCCAACTTCGAAAAAAGATTTCCTTATACCAATAGGGATTGACTATACCCGAAAAAAAACTGCCCGTAAAGCTTTCTTTCCTGTATATTTTACCAAGGAAGGGACTGCATTGCCTGTTGAATATCATGGTTCTGCCCATATACATTCCTACATTTATGCAGATGGGATTGCCACTATCGAAATTGGCGAAAAAGAATTGACAAAAGGCACCCCACTCCATGTTCGACCCATATAACCGACGCATAAACTACCTCCGTATTTCGGTTACCGATCGCTGCAATTTGCGCTGCACATATTGCATGCCAGCCGAAGGAATCTCACTTATGCAACATTCCGATATTTTATCGTTTGAGGAAATAATGGAAGTGGTTGATTCCGCTATTGTTATAGGGATTGATAAAATTAGGATAACCGGCGGGGAACCTTTGGTGAGGAAAGGAATAATTAGTTTGGTAAAAATGATTGCAGCAAAACAAGCTATTATTGATTTGGGGATGACCACAAACGGGCAGTTGCTCGAACAATATGCGCAACAATTGAAAGATGCCGGGCTTAACCGGATCAATGTCAGTCTTGATACTTTGAACCCCGAAAAATATAGCCAGATAACACGCGGTGGAAAAATTGACGCTGTGTTGCAAGGGATTTCTGCATCCAAGGAAGCTGGTCTTTCGCCGATAAAAATTAATTGTGTTATCCAAAAGTCACCAACCGAACCTGATGCGCTCGAAGTTGCTGAATACGGATACAAACAAGGCCTTCAAGTAAGGTTTATCCAACAAATGGATCTCGAAAAAGGGGAATTTTACGTTGTTGATGGTGGTAGCGGCGGCGACTGCAACACATGCAACCGTTTGAGGCTTACCGCAAATGGCATGATCAAACCATGTCTATTCAACGATGTGGAATATAGCATCCGACAACTTGGTGTAGCAAAAGCACTTCAATCTGCCCTCGATAACAAACCATCTTGCGGAACTGTAAACAGGCATGGTGAGTTTTATAATATTGGAGGGTAGGGAAGGGTGAATAGTTAATGGAGAATGGTGAATGGAGAATAGAAAATAGAAAATGGAAAATCGAGAATAGAAAATAGAAAATAGAGAATTAAAAACAGAGAATAGAAAACAGAGAATAGTAAAAAGTCTAACGATATCAAAATCTATAATCTGAAGGGTTTGAATATCAAATGGATTCCTTATAAATACTAACCTTAAACATGTTTTATGAGTAAACTTAGCCATACTGACGAAACCGGAAAGGCCAACATGGTGGATGTAGGTCATAAAACTAACCAATTACGCATAGCCAAAGCGCAGGGATTTATTGTTTTGCAGCCTGAAACTGTTAAATTGGTACAGGAAAACAATATGAAAAAGGGCGATGTGCTTACTGTTGCCCAACTTGCTGGGATTCAGGCTGCCAAACTAACCTCCTCAATCATACCACTTTGCCATACATTGCTAATTACAAAAATTGATGTGAAACTCAGACTCGAAACCAAAGGGGTGGATGTTATAAGTGAAGTTCATTGTATTGGACAAACCGGGGTTGAAATGGAAGCTTTAACGGCTGTTTCGGTAGCTTTGCTAACGGTTTACGATATGTGTAAAGCAGTGGATAAGAAAATGGAAATCAGCAATATAAAACTGATAAGCAAAACCAAGACGGATATTTAAGTATAAGGACAAAAATACTAGGTCAAAAGTTAAAGGTCAAAAGTCAAAGGGCAAAGTTAAGTACAAGAAACTTAATTGGGTAAAAATGTCGGGACTGAATTTGTAAAACTGAATCGAATAAAGCGAAAAGAACCTATCATAGTTTGTCAGTACCTTTGACTTTTGCCTTCTAACCTTTGCCCTTTACCTATTGTCTTCTTCCCTTTGCCCTTTGCCCTCTTCCCTTTGCCCTTTGCCCTCTTACCTTTGCCCTTTGACCTCAAATCAGCCTGCTAATCCTGAATCTCAAAAAAATACTTCGATCAAATATAGAGCAACAATAATCCAACCTACATGTACCTACTGTTCCTTGCATTGGCACCTGCATTACTGATTATGATGTATGTGTATTTTCGCGATAAATATGAAAAAGAACCGATTGGTTTGGTTTTGAAAGGTTTTTTGTTGGGGGCAATCATAATTTTTCCGGTAGGGTTCATTGAGAATAGTATCAAAGATTTTGCACTTGCATTTGATAAACTCCCAAAAGCAGCTTATGATGGTTTTATTGTTGCGGCTGCTACCGAAGAGGTTTTCAAATTCCTGATGGTTTTTATACTTATTTGGCGCAACCCCAATTTCAACGAAAAATTTGATGGAATTGTTTATGCCGTATCGGTTTCCTTGGGGTTTGCCACCATCGAAAACCTTTTTTATGTTTTTTCCAATAATTCGATGCAGGTTGGTTTGTTGCGGGCTTTTACGGCTGTACCGGGCCATGCCATTTTTGGGATTGTAATGGGTTTTTATCTCGGCCTCGCACGTTTTAGCCAAAATAGAAAAGGGAAATGGCTCTTTATGGCCCTGTTTTTGCCTTGGCTTCTGCATGGTATTTATGATTTTTTGCTTATGTCAGGCCATCCCGTTTTGTTGGTTGCCTTTATACCTTTCCTGTTCTTTATGTACCGCCATGGTTTACGCCGTATGAAGGAATTAAACTACCAATCGGTATTCAATCCTGGAAACATTAATTTTAGAAACAATGACGAAAATAACTTCAACAGTGAAAACTCTTAAATGAATTCCTTAGAATTTAATTTATGCCCAATTTTACATTGAAATCCTTAAAACCCGGTGTTCCCAAAGTGGTGCTTATTGCGCTTGGGGCTGCGTTATGGGGTTTTGCTGCTTTCAGGATTTTAAAAATGGGTTTTGTTATAATTGAAAAACATGCCCTCCATCATTTGCTCAATTACCTGATCGGTATTGCCGGGTTTGTCCCTTTTTTTCTTTTGGTATTCCGAAAAGTCAGCCTGAAATACATTACACGCATCAAAAATTTGCCTCAGAAAAGACCCTGCATGTTTGCCTTTTTTGATGTCAGGGCTTATTTTACCATGTCGTTTATGATTGCGATGGGAATTGCTTTGAGCCACTGGAACCTTATTCCCGAACTATACAAAGGAACTTTTTTCATTTCACTTGGGCTTTCGTTGTTAGCATCGTCTGTATTTTATATTGTTGAAGGAGCGCAATTTGTTGGGGGGAGAGGAAATAGTGAAGTAGTAAATTAGGAAAATAGGAAAATAGAGAAACAGGAAAATGGTGAAACAGGAAGAAAGGAAAATAGTGAAACAGGGAAATAGGAAAACAGCGAAAAGGATTTTGATCCGGACTTACAGGTTATGGAGAAAAAGCATTAAAAACACTCAACAAAGCATACCGGAATAATATAATTTTGCGGCAAAAAGCGACTCAACAACTCAACAACTCAACAACTCAACCAATCAACAACCAAATCAAACCAAACATGCCAAACCAAATTAATGTCGTATCCGTAAATATAAGCGAGAAAAAAGGGACAATAAAAGTACCTGTACCATCCATAGAATTAAATGAATTTGGTGTCGCAAACGATGCCCATGCAGGTAACTGGCACAGGCAGGTGAGTTTGCTTGCCGATGAAAGTGTACAGCGGTTTACCCACGCGGCAGGGCGGAATATTAAGTATGGCGAATTCGCCGAAAATATCACAACCAAAGGCTTGGAATTGGTAAATACACATCCACTCGATAAATTATACATTGGTAATGTGGAGCTGGAAATTACCCAGATTGGCAAGGAATGTCACGGGACTTCATGCGCAATATTTAAGGAAGTTGGAAATTGTGTGATGCCCAAGGAAGGCATTTTTGCTAGGGTGCTGAAAAACGGAAATGTGAAAGCCGGCGATGAAGTTATTTATTCGCCAAAAGTGTATAAAGTATTGATTATCACACTTAGCGATCGTGCAAGCCGTGGCGAATACAGCGACCGTTCGGGGCCAAAAATAGAGCAGCTTTTAACCCAATTTTTCAATATTGAAGGTTGGAAATATTCAGTTGACAGGAAACTTATCCCTGATGATGAAAATACCCTTTCATCCATTTTATCCGAAGCCAGAAAAGCCGGCTATGATATGGTTTTCACAACAGGTGGCACAGGAATTGGCCCTCGCGACATCACACCCGATGTGGTAAAACCGTTTCTCGATAAAGAAATCCCTGGAATCATGGAACTGATAAGGTTTAAATATGGAAGCCTTAAGCCCAATGCCCTCATTTCGAGAGCAATTGCAGGTGTTATGCAAAATACATTGGTTTATACTTTACCCGGCAGCGTAAAAGCTGTTGAAGAATATCTGATCGAAATTGTGCCTACCATCAGGCATTGTATTTACATGATACACAGTTTGGATTCACATTGATGTATAATATACAAAATGCAATAATTGCGTTTACTCCGAAAAGCTTTTTTTTGCCACTAAGGCACTAAATCTGTAAGTTTACACACTATTGCTTATTTTAAAGGAGTTCGTGATATCGCTTCGCTTAGTTCACAAAGTTTATAGTGCTGATTAACAATACTCTGTGTACCTCTGTGTCCTCCGTGCCACCGTGGTTTTTTTTATTTTAGGGTTTTCGGAGCGGACTCAATAATTCAATGATTTGAGTTTGCTTCAACTCCTAATGGTTTTAAACCGTAGCACGGCAATAGTGCCTATTAAACCTCCGCCAACAGCAATATATTTAATGATGTCTTTTTCAATGAAAAAGAAAACGGAAACGAGCATCATTCCCCACATCATTGCAATAGAAATAATTTTTATATGAAGCCGGATTCCTTTCCGGTCCAAAAAATCCATGAGGATAGGGCCAAATACGCGGTTGTTGGTTAACCAATCGTGCATCCTTTTTGAACTTCGCGCGAATGAAAAAGAAGCTAATAACAGGAAGGGGGTTGCCGGAAGTCCTGGTAGCAAAATACCTAAGCCAGCTAGTATAACACAGAGAATGCCCAGAATCAGATAGAAAATTCGCATGAGGTTTAAAGGAATTGCCATTTATGTTAAAGTCGGAACCTAAGTTATTAAAACTTAACATAACCGTACTGCAAACAAATCATATTTGCTTATGGTTCACCAACACGGATTATTATTGCAACATTTGCGTGATCAAGCCCCACATTTGGGATAACAGCGAATTTTTTCTTTCCATTTTTCTTGCTTTGTTTCCACATAAACCTACCGGTAACAAACCCTAAAGCTGAGCCGATTACTACATCCGAAGCCCAATGTTTATTATCGTAAAGCCTCGAAACGGCTGTTCCGGTGGCAAGTGTGAAGGCAAGCACCGGAACCCAGATGGTGCTACTGTATTCCATGGCAAAAACTGTGGCCAAACTAAAAGCCGCTGTTGAATGCCCCGATGGGAAACTTGTGTATTCGATACTGCTAAATGGCCCATCCCAGTTTGCATGATCTGGAATATCATCCTGGTATGGGCGGTGCCGGTGTGTCAATTGTTTGATAATCAGTGCTCCAACCGAGGATATCCCAAAAGCTTTTGCAGCGGTGAGCGACGTGCCCGCCAATCGTTTATCCTTTAAAAGCCAGCCTGTTGCATATAAATTTCCAATTACTACACAAGTGCCTTTGCCGTTTCCAAAAGGTTCAAAAATATATTTCGAAAGGTTTGAAGCCGTTTCAGACTGATGGTTGACAAAATATTTTTGAATTTTTTCATCCTGTGTATAAGCCAATATTCCGGCAGCGGTTACAGTCCCGAACTCTATCCATTGCTTTTTTTTCCACTTTGCTGGTGAAACCACGAATTCTTTAGTATCGTAATAATATGATTTTAAATAGGATATGTCTAATTTAGGATATATTGCTGTATCGTTTCCAATAGCAAACAAGCCTTTAGAAGCTACAAATACAAAAAGACAGATCAGGATCCACTTTTTAGTCATTTCTTGGGATAATTGATGTAGAAGGATGGATTTTATGGTTTTGAAGTGTTTTAATAGTGGTTTCAACATTAAGTTAAAGTTCAGGAGCAAAGGTATTATTAAAAATTGCATTTCATGTTTGCCATTTATTGTTGTATAAACTAATATTGTATTGAGTTTATAGTGTTGTAAATCAATGCTATGAAAATTTTTATAATTATTTTCGATTAGCTTGTAGGGGTAAAACCGTTTTCAAGTGTCTTATATGTGTGAAATAATTTTTCATCTATATCTGCTAAATGTGAACGTTATGAAAAGGCTCTATTTCAAAAAAAGATTAGTTCCCTCAATTGTAGCAATCTGTTGCTTGACGTTTATTGGTTTTTCCTGTAAAAAGGACGAGACACCCGAAACCAAACTACACCTTTTAAATGTTGTACGCACCGATTGGCAGGGAAGCAAGGAAGTAGCTGTTTATAACTACGATAAAATGAATAGGTTGCGCGATATTAAACATACAGATGAAACAGATTATATCGAAATTTTTAATTATAGTCCAGATGGGAAATTAAGCTCATACGAATCGGATTTTGATCATCGGTATAGGGAATCCACTTTTCAATACGATGGCGAAAAAGTTGATTATGCGGTTTTTAACTATGCAAATAATGAGCATGTTCAAATGAGCGATACTGCTTTTTATAGCTATGGTCCTGATGGTAAAATCTCACACATGGTGTTCAGGAATAACTACATTTATTCCGAGTTGAATTATATTTGTGATGAGAAAGGTAGGGTAATTAGCTATACTGGCTCTGGTGGTACTGCTGTATTTTTGTGGGATGATGCCGGGAATCTTGTTAAAAGGACTGATAAAGGTTTTACTTCTGAAACAGGCTATTATGAAATTGAAACTGATTTTAAATACGATTCGGGTAACAATTTCAATTTGTCTATTCCTTATCCGGCGGAGTTTTTATTCATCAGGTCGCTTTCACCCTCACCTAACTTTTCCAGGAATAATTGCGTAAGCGAAAATCTTTATGATAATTCGTGGTTAGGAAGGGGACCAGCCGTTTTTAGCGAGTACAACTCAGCAGGATACCCAACCAAAATCATTTCAGGCGAAACAACATTTATACTTACTTATGGTGAGTATATTCCGTAAGTGCGGAATCCCAAAACCTATTCTACAGTAATCTCATCCACAAAAAGCCAGGCTGGTTCGCCTTTGCCCGGATGCCATGCGGGAAGCAGTCCAAAATTTATTGCTTTTACCTTGATGTATCTTGCTTTGCAAAGATGCTCGAAATTGATGGGTATAATTTGTTCACTATCTTTTTCGGGGTTTTCAAAATTCTCAAAATGAATGGTTTCAAAGTCTTTTCCATTTGTGGAAACTGAAAATTCAACACTCTGTGGACGGAAAATCCAGGATTTGGTGTTTTCATTAAAATTTATGCCAAAATGATTAAGTTCTTTCTCCTTTCCTAAATCAATTATACATTCCAGATCGGTTCCGTTAAAGCCACTCCATCGGCCATCAGCAAAATCGGCGCTGCCTTTGGCTTTATCAACCAATCCAAAAGGGCCTCCACCGCTGTACTTCCCGTCAGGTGCATTTAAAAGCTGTAGGTCGTAATCTGCTTTTTGAAATGAAAAGTTGGTTAAAAATCCGCTGGTTCCATCTTTCCTGATTGCGATGCAATTGAGTTTTGTGGTTTCTTGAAGATTGAATGGCTTTTTATATTTTCTCGACTTTTGATTTGGGGCACTGCCATCGGTGGTGTAAAAAATGTCGGCTTTTGCTTCGCTGCACGAAAGTGTTACACTAACTTTTTCCCTGAACGAGGCTGAAGATGGATTGGCTTCAACTACCGGCAATTGCTTGTACAAGCCAAATTCGGACAATGCAGGTGCAAGTCTTGAATGTTCGATTGTAAAACGTATCCTATTGGTTTTTACTGCCGGAAACCGGAGTAACCTTTTATATCCAACTGTAGTTCCCCTAATAATTGTTTTCCAACCGCCATCAACATTTGCCTGTAAATTAAATTGCTCAATGCGTTGACCGATACAAATATTTTCCTGCAAAAGCAAAATATCAAATTCTGTTGTTTTTTCAAGTTCCAATTCAAATGAATATGTGGTATCGTTACCTGTATCCCAGTAAGTTGTATCGTTGTTATCGGTAAGTGCAATAACTTCTGATTTGTTTATAACTGATTTTGGGGTCGAAGCTTTTGCAAGATTTTGTTTAAAAATGGTATTCAATGCGCCTTTCCATGCAGTAAGTGATTTAATATCAGCTTCGTGTATCAAGCCATTGGTGTCGGGCGGGATATTGAGCAACAAAACGGAATTCCGGCCAACAGAGCTAAAATAGATATCCAATAACTTTTCGGGTGATTTTACGCTTGTGTTCTCGCTTGCGTGCCAAAACCAGCCTGGCCTTATGGAAACATCGACTTCCGAAGGATACCAAATAAGGCTTTGTGCATTTTTTATTGCTTCCCTGCTTCCCAAATCCATATTTACCATATCGCCGGTTGGTACAAACCCATCTTTTGAAACTGCTTGTTGCGAATTTTCCGCAATTTTTTCCTGATCGGCCATAGCGTATGGAACTACGCTCCACTCTGTTTCCCGTCCGTACCCGCTTTCGGTGCCAACCCAACGCACATCGGGACCCATAACCGCAATCACGGCGTTTGGCTGCAATTTGTGGATCAAGGCATAATAGGCGTCCCAATCATAAACCTGCTTCTTGCCATTTGCACCTTCACCGCAGGCTCCATCGAACCAAACTTCGTCAACAGTTCCATAGTTTGTAAGCAATTCGGTTAACTGGTTCAAAAAGAATTTGTTGTATTCATCTGTATTCCCATAACTTGATTCGTGCCTGTCCCAGGGTGAAAGGTAAATGCCGAATTTAAGCTTGTATTTTTGGCACGATTCGGCAACTTGTTTTACCAAATCGCCGTTGCCGTTTAACCACGGACTTGCAGCAATGGTGTGGTTGGTAAATTTACTTGGCCACATACAAAGCCCGTCGTGGTGTTTGCAGGTGAAGATCAACATGTTAAAGCCCGCTTCCTTGATCACTTTGGCCCATTGGTCGGTGTTCAATAGGGTAGGGTTGAAGCGTTCGGGGTTTTCGGTGCCTTGGCCCCATTCCTGGTTGTAAAATGTGTTAGTGCCAAAATGAACAAAAGCCGTGGTTTCGAGCCGTTGCCAAGCTAATTGTTTGGCCGATGGAGTAACATTTGCGGCAGCTTTGATTAAATCAGATTCAGTGATATTTGGGCTTAAGGATATAAAATTCCTCCCTTGAGAGTGTTGCTGGGCAAGCAAGGGATTGATGAAAAATGTGGTTGCAACCAGCATAAAAAGGAAAGTGATTTTAAAAAAGAATGAATTGCAACTTGCCATTTGAAAGAAAATTATTTCGAGCAGTTAATGTGTTCCGATTTAAGAGGTGCAAAAATAGCAACAATTTGAGCTTACATCTAACCAAAAATATATTGCTGAAAAAGAATCTATTACAAAAGATGTAACTAATCGCCATACACCAGAAAATGAAGAAAATGTCTTTTGTTTAGGCTTTTAGGTTTTTAGGCTGTAGGCTTTTAGGGCTTTTCTGATCAAATAATACTTGATTTATAGTCCATACTATCGTATAAAATGATGTACCCTAACCCCAACCCCCAAATCCTAATCCAGAATAGTTTTCAAACCAATAACGCTCCTACCAAGGCTGTATAGCAATGGTACAGAAAAGCCAAAAACCGAAATGCTACTTTTTGCCCCAATCAGAGAGGTTGGTGCTGACCGAAATATAATTTGGAGATCCTGCCAAATGGTAGGCCGATCGGGAATAACTAAAACTAAGTTTTGAAACATTAAAACCAAACCCCCACGAAAAACCAACCATACCAGGCCGCGAAGCAACCACCATCTCCTTGCGGCGGAGGTAATTGTAGCCAAGCCTTATGCTCAGGAACTTAGCCGGGATAAACTCGCCTCCAAAAACAAGGTGGCGCATAGCATTATCGGCAAAAGCATCAATTCCCGACTCTTTCACAGGCTCTCCTGTAAATGGGTCAACCGCCGCATTTGGATCGGCATAAGCAAGATCCCATTTTTCGAGGTGCTGCAATAAAATGGAATATCTGAATGGGACATGTGCCAGTTTCTTGGAAATGCCTGCCTGTATTTCAAAAGGCAGTGCCTGGGTTCCCGAAGAAGAGTAGGCGGAAAATTGGGTGCCAATATTTCGGAAAATCAAAGAAGCACAAAAGGTTTCGTTCGGAACATAACTTCCCGCCACATCTACAGCCATCCCGAAAGAATTATATGTTTCAAGACCTGAATAAATGGCTTTTACATTAGCCCCAATCGAAAAAACCGAATCGAGCATTCTGCCCCAACCAAAATTTAAAGCATATTCGCCGGCACTATATTCGCCAATTACAACGCCGTTTTCGTCTGTTGTAGGAGTTTTGCCATAGTTGGAAAATTGCATGGTTGCCGCAAAACTCCCCAAATTGTTGGAGTGGAAACCATAACTGGCATAACCATAATTGGTTCCGGCAAAATTGTCGATAAAATTAAGCGATAACGAGTTGTGCATCCACGGTGTTATCAACGAAGGGTTTGCCAAAGCAAGACCAAGATCGTTGTCGTGAATGGTAAGAAAATTTCCACCGAGAGCTGCCACCCGTGCCGAGTTTGTTAACTTTAAGAAATCGAATGTACCGGTACTTCCTGATTGAGAAAACGATTTGATACTTAAAATCAGACAAATAGAAACTATAAACGCATTTCGGAGCAGGTTTTTTTTCACAAACTTGATATTTGGTTGGTTATTGTGTTTGGGATGTAACAAACTAACGAGTGCAATGGTTTTTTATTTTTAGGCTTAAAAATAAAATATAAGCTCTTGTGCTGTCCTTCAATTCGCTGTGCAGGGTTTTGCAAAAGTATCCAATTTAGTAACTATTCACCCTCCTGTTTATTCGGGTTTTGAGAGTACTTAAAATACTTAAAGTGCCTAAAATGCCTAAAGTTAATGCCACTAATGCCTATTATCCTTTAAATTCAGAAAAACGCTGCGTTCATAATTTACAGTTCTAATAAGCTATTCGTATGTAAAAGCTGGGTTAATAGAGCGATTAAAATTAGCAAGGAACTTTAGGCATTATAGGTACTCACTACTTTAGGCACTGAATAGCTACCCAATTTATACTCAAGATGGGGCAAATTGTCGAGTTTGGCTTAAAATCTTGACACGGATACTTGCTAAAAACAAGCAATTATGAGTAAAGCTTAGAGGCTTTGTGCCACTTCGACAAGCACATCGGCAAGCAGTTCGGCAGGCTCACTGTAACACTCAGTGGCCACTCAATGTAACACTTTGCGGCGAAAAAAGACTTGTCGGAGTGGACTCAATTCTTACATTTTGAATTAGGCCAAGTCAATAAACTTGACCTATTTAGTGATATAAATTTAGTGGGCTTAGAGGTTTTGTGTTACTTGGGTCAAGCCCAACTGAAATAAGTGCAACACTGTTTGACAAAAAGACTTTACGAATCTGGCTAAACGATAAAATTTTTATTCAACCAAAATATTCTGTACATAAAAGTAGCAGGGATTTGAACTACATTTGCATTAAATATCACCAAAAATATTGTTCCATGCAACGCAAAATCATATACCGCATCGTAATGATATTCATTTTCATTGCATCGTTATGCAATGATTTGAAAGCAACAGAACGAACAGATACCATACCTGGTTCAAAAGATAGCGTTCCGGATTCCGAAATTTCAGGGAAACCAATAATACTTGCCCCTTACCATCGCAATGTACTTAAGTTTAACCCAACTCCAATTATGTTGTTTGAGGAACTCAGAAATATAACTTTTAGCTATGAAAGGCTTATCAACAACAACAAATCAGTTGCAATACAGCTTGGCTACTTGGTTATTCCGCAGGTTTTAAACGACACTTTATTTAGTAGTATCCACCTCGAGGATTATTCCAGAAAAGGGATAAACATTGCAATTGATTACAGGCATTACCCCTGGCAAAGAAACCGGCGCCCAGCACCCGATGGACTATATATAGGCGGTTATCTTTCATTTTATGGAACCTCGTTTACAAACCAGTTTCGGACAATAAATGGACAAGAAGAGCAGCCTGGATCGTTTACAGGTAAGCTGAGCATGACCAACCTGGGGTTTGAAATGGGATACCAGTTTATATTTAAAAAAAGGTTTTCGGTTGATTTACTCATGTTTGGCCCATCCATAACCATGTACACCCGAAACCTGGAACTGACAGGCATTACAAACGATGAAATCTATGATCAGATTGATGAAGAACTTGCGGCCAAACTTCTGGAACGGTTTCCTGCTTTAGGTTTCCTGTTCAGAGGCGAAACTTCAACAGTTTCAGGGTCAGAAATTGTATTGTCAACCTCATTCCGTTATAGCATTCAGTTAGGGTATCATTTCTGAGAATTTTTATTTTACTAATCTGCGGTAAGTACCTATAAGATATTTATTTTTCTATCTTATCACAAAACTTAGCTTCTTCGAAAAACACAAAAGGCCGCCCAAGAGCAGCCTTTTATGGTATTGTGCATCACAGAGTTTAGCTGCCCAAAGTGGCAACCATCACGGCTTTTATGGTATGGAGACGGTTTTCGGCTTCATCAAATACAACTGACATTTTCGATTCAAAAACATCATCGGTTACTTCCAAGCCATCAAGGCCAAATTTCTGGAAAATATCCTCGCCTACGATCGTTTCGCGGTTATGGAATGCAGGCAGGCAGTGGAGGAATTTAACATTGGGGTTGCCGGTTTTTGCAACTACATCCATGTTTACCTGATAAGGTTTAAGCAGTTTTATGCGTTCGGCCCATACTTCGGCAGGTTCGCCCATGCTCACCCACACATCGGTATAAAGGAAATCACAGCCTTTTACGCCTTCTTCCACATTATCGGTAACAGTAATTTTAGCACCTGTTTCTTTGGCAATTTCGAGGCATTGTGCTACCAATGCAGCATCGGGCTGGCAACTTACTGGGGCAACTGCACGGAAATCCATTCCCATTTTAGCGGCTCCAACCATAAGCGAATTGCCCACATTGTTTTTGGCATCACCCAAAAATGCGAAGGTTACCTGGTTCAAAGGTTTGTCGATATGCTCCATCATGGTCATGAAATCGGCAAGCATTTGCGTAGGGTGGAACTCGTTTGTCAATCCGTTCCAAACCGGTACTCCCGAATATTTGGCCAAATCTTCAACAATGGTTTGGGCATATCCGCGGTATTCGATTCCATCGTACATACGGCCTAACACGCGGGCAGTATCTTTCATGGATTCTTTTTTGCCAATCTGCGAACCTGAAGGCCCAAGATAAGTAACATGTGCGCCTTGATCGAGGGCAGCTACTTCAAAAGCGCAGCGTGTGCGGGTCGAATCTTTTTCAAAAAG
Source organism: uncultured Bacteroidales bacterium (assembly GCA_903946925.1). GTDB lineage: Bacteria > Bacteroidota > Bacteroidia > Bacteroidales > UBA4417 > UBA4417. Next base: position 28,189 of record CAJAXK010000050.1, read on the forward strand.
CAATACAATATTCTTGCCTTTCAAACGGGGTTGTTCGGTGCCTGCATATTTCGATTTCTTAAGCTCAAAAGCCAGATCGAGCAGGAATTTAATTTCCTGTGGGGTGAAATCAAGTTCTTTAAGGAAATGACGGTTTTTTAAATTGAATGCCATATATTTAGAGGGTTTAGGTTTTGGGGATTAGTTATTGGTTATTGGGTTATTGGTTATTGGCGGACACTGAGCGAAGTCGAAGTGTTGGCAGTTATTGGGTATTGGCTATTGGTTATTGGTTACTTCACTTTGCCCTTTAACTTTTGCCTTTTGCACTTTTACCTTACACTATCGATATCCGCGTTCCGCCATTATCAACACCAAGCAAATTGGCGGAGGTAATAATAGCATCGCGGCTGGTGTGTTTCACGAAGTGGATGGCTGCGCGGATTTTAGGTGCCATGCTGCCTTCGGCAAAATGTCCTTCGGCTAAGTATTGCTTGGCTTGTTTCACGCTCATCCTATCAATTGTTTTTTCCTGCGGGGTGTTGAAATTGATGCAAACCTTAGGAACATCGGTAAGGATAAATAATTTATCGGCATTGATGTTTCCACCCAAAAGTGCCGATGCAAGGTCTTTATCAATAACAGCATCAATGCCTTGAAGCTTGTTTTCGGCAACATAAAACGCCGGGATTCCTCCACCACCAACGGCAATAACAATCTGTCCGTCGCGGGCAATCCTTTCGATGGAACGCTGGTTGCTAATAACCAAAGGTTTGGGTGAAGCAACAACTTTGCGCCAGCCGCGTCCGCGTGGATCTTCTTTAAAAATACTACCATTTTCGGCAGTCATTTTTTCGGAAGCTTCCTTAGTATAATATGGGCCAATTGGTTTTGTTGGGTTTTCAAAAGCCGGATCGTCGCGGTCAACCAACACTTGGGTAATTATGGTGATTACATCCCTGTCGAGATCGTGCGCCCGCAACACGTTGCGCAACTGTTGTTCGAGCATATAGCCGATAAATCCCTGGGAGTAGGCAACACAAATATCGAGGGGCATTTCGGGCAGGTTATAAACCTGATTCCCTGCCGCATTTGCCAGCAAAATATTGCCGACCTGCGGGCCGTTACCATGTGTTAAAACTACATTATATCCCCTGTCTATTAGGGTTAAAAGCCGTTCGCAGGTATCTAAGGCGTTTTTTTCCTGTTCTTCTATGGTTCCAACCTGATCGCCACGAAGGAGGGCGTTTCCTCCAAATGCAACTACTGCTAATTTTTTCATTGGTTAAGTATTTCAAATGAGGGCGCAAAATTAGTGATTTAAACTTCCTGTGCAAGTACTTGCAAAAACATAATATTGTTTATTAACTAATTGAATAATATATATTTATAAATATTTTTGAAGCATTTGAAAGATGGGGCAATTAACAAAAGCTTAGTTGCGATTGTTAGGATAATGCTTGTAATTTTACCGCCGCAAAAAATCATTTCCGTTTAAAAACCATTTTGATGCACAACCAACCTAAAGCATATAGCCTGGCACTTATTTCAATTGCATTTTGGTCAACCATGGGCACGGCTTTTAAGCTAACGCTCAACTATCTGAACCCAGCCATGTTGCTGCTGATCGCTACTTTTACAGCTTTTGTTTTTCTTGGGATTGTGGTCGTAGCCAAAGGCAAAATAGATATGCTCAAAACTATTACCCTCAAGCAAACCTTCAACTCTGCTTTGATGGGTTTTTTCAACCCTTTTATGTATTATTTGGTATTGTTCGAAGCATACAACAGGATCCCGGCTCAGGAAGGCGTGGCGCTGAATTATATTTGGCCGGTAATGCTGGTTGTTTTTTCCATTATTTTCCTGAAACAAAAAATCAACCTATTAAGCGTATTGGCAATCGTTGTGAGTTTTGCCGGCACCGTGGTGATAGCCATGCATGGGGATTTCACCGAATTCAAGTTTTCCAACACAACCGGTGTAATCCTGGCAATAGGCAGCGCATTGTTTTGGGCTTCGTTCTGGATTATCAATTTAAAGGATCCACGCGAGGCAATCGTGAAAATGTTCGTAAATTTTGCTTTTGGTGCAGCATATATTTTGGCATGGAACATCTATAAGCAAAACATTGCTATACCCGAATTTTATGGCACTATTGGTGCTGTTTATATTGGTGTGTTCGAAATGGGGCTGACTTTTGTACTGTGGCTTACCGCGCTTAAACTGTCAACAAACACGGCTAGGGTTTCCAACCTGGTTTTCATTTCGCCTTTTGTATCGCTTATGCTGGTTTCGTTTTTCGTTGGCGAAAAAATACTGCCATCCACCATTATTGGTTTAGGGATAATTGTTTCAGGAATTGTGCTTCAGCAATATAGCCAGTGGAAGGATGGAAAAGTAGTTGGGAAGTTAAAAGTTTGATTTTCTAATTGAATTTCCAATACTCAAAACAAGGTAATTAGTTGCATATTGATTTCAAATTTTACCACCGAGCGTTGTGCTGAGCCTGCCGAAGCAGCGCTGAGTTCACAGAGATACACGGAGTTTTTCTTGGTTGTTTTATTGATGGTTCTTGTGATCCTTAAATCCGCAAACAAAAGTTAATCAGTCTGGTTTGACCATTTTTTGAAAATATTTTAACTTTTTGGCAGTAGAATCAGCAAATATTGGGTAATTTTTTCAGCCTGGTAGAGTGAATAAGTATCGCAAACTGATTTTA
>CAJAXK010000051.1 GCA_903946925.1 uncultured Bacteroidales bacterium
GATATCACTTTTGTTACCACAGCCAAAACTGACAAAGAATGTATGGCTTTGTTAAAAGAATTTGGATTACCATTTAAGAAATAACATATATTGACATGGCAAAAGAATCGTTAAAAGCTAGGGAAGTAAAAAGGCAGAAATTGGTAGATAAATATGCTGCCAAGCGTGCTGCACTCAAAGCTGCCGGGGATAATGTAGGATTACAAAAATTACCTTTAAACTCAAATCCTATACGTTTGCACAACCGTTGCAAAATTACCGGAAGGCCAAAAGGATATATGAGGCAGTTTGGTGTTTCACGTATCAACTTCCGTTTCATGGCTCTCGATGGATTGATTCCAGGAGTTAAAAAAGCCAGTTGGTAAAATATCACAGAAACAATTAATTACAAGATACAACAATGATCACAGATCCGATTGCAGATTATCTTACAAGAATAAGGAATGCCGTGATGGCCAACCATAGGGTTGTTGAAATTCCTGCATCTAATCTCAAGAAGGAGATAACCAAAATCCTCTTCGACCAGGGATTTATCCTCAACTTCAAATTTGAAGATGAAACTAAACCTGGTGTTATTAAGATCGCACTCAAGTATCACCCTGTTACCAAACAATCGGCCATTACGCAGATTGAAAGGGTAAGCAAACCTGGTTTACGCCGTTATGTTGGTAAGGACAGCCTTCCAAGGGTACTTAATGGACTGGGTATTGCCATAGTTTCGACCTCGCAAGGGTTGATGACCGATAAAGATGCTAAAAAGCAAAATGTTGGTGGCGAAGTAATTTGTTACGTTAGTTAATAAAAGGAGGATAAAAGAATGTCGAGAATTGGAAAATTGCCGATTACGATTCCTTCCGGAGTTACAATCACAGTGTCAGAAAAAAACCTTGTTACAGTTAAAGGTGGCAAAGGTGAATTGAAACAACAAGTGGACCCGGATATTACTATAAGAATTGAGAATAATCAGATGCACGTAGAACGCCCCACTGATCAGCAGAGGCATAGGGCAATGCATGGGCTTTATCGCTCACTTCTTTTCAATATGGTAACAGGAGTTAGCGAAGGCTTTACTGTAAAACAAGAACTTGTAGGTGTGGGTTATAAAGCGGTTGCCACTGGGCAAACCCTTGAACTGGCCTTAGGATATTCGCATAACTTTTTCTTTGAACTTCCTGCTGAAATACAGGTTAGTGCATTGACTGAAAGAGGTAAGAATCCCATTATTACAATGGTTTCGCACGATAAACAACTTATTGGTCAGGTGGCAGCCAAAATAAGGTCGCTGCGCAAACCTGAACCATACAAAGGTAAAGGTATCAAGTTTGTTGGCGAATTACTGAAACGCAAAGCTGGTAAATCAGCATCTGATAAATAATCATTGAGAACAGCATAATACTTTCAATCGATGTCATTTAAAGTAGATAAAGAATACAGGAGACTGAAAATCAAGCAACGCGTGCGTAAAGTCATTACTGGCTCAGGTGAACGCCCACGAATGACAGTTTTCCGCAGCAATAAAGATATTTATGTCCAATTGATCGATGATCAGTCAGGCACAACATTGGTAGCTGCATCATCCCGCGTTAAAGGTATTGCGGATCAAAAAATTACCAAAAGCGAGAAGGCCAAGCTTGTTGGAAAACTTATTGCAGAACGCGCTCTTGAGAGTGGTATTCTGGCTGTGGTTTTCGACCGTAACGGTTATCTTTATCATGGTAGGGTAAAAGCTTTGGCTGATTCAGCCAGGGAAGGTGGCATCAAATTTTAATTACAGCTATGGCAAACGTAAATACAAATAGGGTAAAATCGAGCGATACCGAATTGAAAGACAGGCTCGTCGCCATTCAGCGCGTTACTAAGGTTACCAAAGGCGGTCGTACATTCACTTTCTCAGCAATTGTTGTTGTTGGAAATGAAAATGGGATTGTTGGTCACGGTCTTGGTAAAGCAAAAGAAGTTCAGGCTGCAATTGCAAAAGGAATTGAAGACGCCAAGAAAAATTTGGTTCGTGTTCCCGTCCTTAAAGGCACTATACCTCACGAACAATTAGGGAAATATGGTGGTGCACTGGTTTTTATGAAACCTGCAACAAGTGGTACAGGCGTTATTGCCGGTGGTGCAATGCGTGCAGTACTCGAAAGCGTTGGTGTTAAGGATGTACTTGCCAAATCTAAAGGCTCTTCAAACCCTCACAGTGTTGTTAAAGCTACCATCGAAGGTTTGTGCCAACTTAGGGACGCTCATTCTGTAGCTCAACTCCGTGGAGTAAGCATGGATAAAGTATTTAATGGTTAACCACTAATTTATTAGCGATGAAAAACGTAAGAGTAACACAGATAAAAAGTGGTATCAAGCAACCTGAGAGGCAAAAACGCACATTGCGTGCCTTAGGCATTACAAAAATGAACCGTCCGGTTGATCATGTTGCTACCCCTCAAATTGAAGGAATGATCAGGGCAATCAGCCATTTATTAAAAGTGGAAGAAATTTAATTGTAAATCCTTTATAGACAAATATAACATGGATCTAAGTAATTTAAAGCCAGCAGAAGGCGCTACAAAAAGTGAAAAGCGAATTGGTCGTGGTCAAGGTTCCGGTCGTGGTGGTACATCAACACGCGGACACAAAGGGGCCAAATCCCGTTCTGGTTACAAGCGCCGCCGTGGCTTCGAAGGAGGTCAAATGCCTTTGTATCGTCGCGTACCAAAAGGAGGCTTCAAAAACATTAACAGGGTTGAATACACCGGCTTAAATATTGATGTATTGCAAAAACTTGCCGATTCAAGAAACTTGTTCGTAATAACACCTGAAATTTTGAAGGAAAACGGACTTCTTGGAAAGAATGACCTTCTCAAAGTTTTGGGTCGTGGCAAATTGACCGCAAAATTAGAAGTAACAGCCGATGCTTTTTCAACAAAAGCTATTGAGGCAATTGAATCAGTTGGTGGAACTGTTATTAAACTCTGAACTTAATGAAACGCTTCATTCAGACACTAAAGAACATTTATAAAATCGATGAGCTTCGTAATAGGATAGGCTACACTTTAGGGCTTATCCTTATTTACAGGTTCGGATCGTATGTTACTATTCCTGGTGTTGATCCCCAGCAATTGATGGCATTGAAAAACCAATCATCATCAGGACTTTTGGGCTTGCTTAATATGTTCTCTGGTGGTGCTTTCAGCAATGCCTCAATTTTCGCCTTGGGTATTATGCCTTATATTTCAGCTTCTATCGTAATTCAGTTGCTGGGGATGGCAATTCCTTATTTCCAGAAACTTCAGAAAGAAGGTGAAAGTGGACGTAAGAAAATTAACCAGATCACACGTTACCTGACCGTTTTGATTACCGCATTACAGGCTCCAGGTTACATTACCAATTTGATTTCGCAATTACCTGCTCAGGCTATTACACCGTTTGATCCTAACGTTACTACACCCTCGCTTTTCTTTTGGATTACTTCAATAGTAGTTTTAGTTGCGGGTACTATGTTTGTAATGTGGTTGGGTGAAAAAATCACCGACAAAGGTTTAGGAAACGGTATCTCATTGATAATCATGGTGGGAATTATCGCACGCCTTCCTTTTGCACTTTTCAGCGAGTTTCTTGCACGTATGGAGCAGAAAGGTGGTGGTCTAGTTCTGTTTATTGTTGAAATTGCAGTTCTGGTATTGGTAGTTTTACTGTGTATCCTGTTAGTTCAAGGAACTCGGAAAATTCCGGTACAATACGCCAAAAGAGTAGTTGGTAACAAACAATATGGTGGGGTAAGGCAGTATATACCCTTAAAGGTAAACGCCGCTGGAGTTATGCCAATCATTTTTGCACAAGCCATTATGTTTTTGCCTCTTACAATTGCAGGCTTTGCAAGTAGTGAAAATTTGCAGGGATTTGCATCAGCCTTCACTAATATTGATGGATTTTGGTACAACTTTACATACGCCTTGTTGATTGTTGTTTTTACTTATTTTTACACTGCCATTACGGTTAATCCAAACCAAATGGCTGAAGATATGAAAAAGAACAATGGTTTCATTCCTGGTGTAAAACCTGGTAAAAAGACAGCAGATTTCATTGATTCTGTAATGTCGAAAATAACATTCCCTGGTTCCTTATTTCTTGCGCTTGTTGCCATAATGCCAGCACTTGTTAAAATGGGTGGTGTTAGTTCACAATTTGCACAGTTTTATGGTGGAACTTCACTTTTGATTTTAGTTGGTGTTGTTTTGGATACCCTACAACAAATTGAAAGCCATCTGTTAATGCGCCACTACGAAGGATTGACAAAATCAGGTCGCATAAAAGGCCGTAATGCCGCCGGAGCAGGCTTTTAATCTGCCTCAAATCAGATTATGGCTCTAATAAAAACAGATATTGAAATAGAAAAAATACGTACCAGTTCTTTACTTGTTGGGAAAACAATAGCTGAAGTAGCCAAGCATATACGGCCTGGTGTTACAACCGCTCATCTTGATAAAATCGCAGACGAGTTTATCCACGACCATAAAGCTAAACCTGCTTTTAAAGGGTATCACGGATTTCCATCCACACTGTGTATATCAGTAAATGAAGTTGTTGTACATGGGATTCCTGGAAACAGGGAGTTGAAAGAAGGGGATTTGGTTTCTATTGACTGTGGTACAGTAATAGATGGCTACTTTGGGGATTCTGCGTTTTCATTTGGATTGTTGCCTGTCGCCATCGAAATAGAATTGCTGTTGCAACGCACACACAATTCGCTTTTGAAAGCAATTAAATCGATAACACCGGGTAAACGGGTTGGCGATATCGGCTTCGAGGTGCAATCTTATGTTGAAAGCTTTGGATATTCGGTTGTTCGAGATCTTGTTGGACATGGATTAGGAACAAGTTTGCATGAGAAGCCCGAAGTTCCAAATTATGGAAAGCGAGGAACCGGTGCAAAACTGGAAGTAGGCATGGTAATTTGTATCGAACCAATGATAAATCTTGGAATGAGACAGGTTATGCAAGAGAAGGATGGATGGACAATACGCACACTGGATAGGAAAGCTTCTGCACATTTTGAACATGCTATTGCAATAAGGAATCATGGGGCTGAAATTCTTTCCAGCTTCAAAGACATAGAACAGGTTTCAAATCCTGATATAGTAATAATTAGGTAATAAATGGCGAAACAACTTGTAATTGAACAGGATGGTGTAGTGAAAGAATCACTTGGAAATGCGATGTTCCGGGTGGAACTGGAAAATGGTCACATGATTATTGCCCATATTTCAGGAAAAATGAGGATGCACTACATAAAAATCCTTGTTGGTGATAGGGTTAAAATAGAAATGTCGCCGTATGATCTGACTAAAGGAAGGATTAACTTCCGTTACAAATAAAGAAAACCACATTTAGAAATAACTCAAGCAATGAAAGTTAGAGCATCTGTAAAAAAAAGAACACCTGAATGCAAAATCGTGCGCAGGAAAGGGAGAATCTACGTCATCAATAAAAAGAATCCCAAGTACAAACAAAGGCAAGGTTAATAATTGTGTAATCCCATAAGCTATTAATATATATGGCACGTATTGCTGGTATCGACTTACCAAAAAACAAAAGAGGAGAAATAGGCCTGACTTACATTTTCGGCATAGGCCGTAATTCAGCGCAAAGTATCCTGGACCAATGCGGTATCGACCGTAATAAAAAAGTTCAAGACTGGAGTGATGACGAACAGAACAATATTCGTACCGTCATTAACGACAGTTTTAAAGTAGAGGGCGCACTTCGTTCGGAAGTACAGCTTAACATTAAACGATTGATGGACATCGGTTGTTACCGTGGGGTCCGTCACCGTTTAGGCCTTCCGCTACGTGGACAGAGTACAAAAAATAATGCCCGTACGCGTAAGGGTAGGAAAAAAACTGTTGCTAATAAGAAAAAAGCAACCAAATAAGTTAGCATTTAAAGTACAAATAGTTTTACTATGGCAAAGACCACCAAAGTATCGAAGAAAAGAGTTGTTAAAGTTGAGGCTGTTGGAAGAGCTTATGTTTCGGCTTCGTTTAACAACATCATAATTTCGCTGACCAATAATGCCGGACAGGTTATTTCCTGGGCTTCGGCTGGAAAAATGGGTTTCAGAGGCTCAAAAAAGAATACTCCTTATGCTGCTCAAATGGCAGCTACCGATTGTTCTAAAGTAGCTTATGACCTTGGTTTGCGGAAAGTGAAAGTTTTCGTTAAAGGTCCAGGATCAGGCAGGGAATCTGCAATCCGCACCCTTCACACCGCAGGTATTGAAGTTACCGAAATACAGGATACCACGCCATTGCCACACAACGGTTGTAGGCCTCCAAAACGTAGAAGGGTTTAATTTTACCTGCTTCTTCGATATTAAAGAGTAAATAAGTTTAATAATTCATAATCAAAAGGCTTTATGGCAAGATATATTGGTCCTAAGACAAGGATAGCCAGAAAATTCAAAGAACCTATCTTTGGGCCCGACAGTTCTTACGAAAAAAAGAACTATCCTCCAGGAATGCACGGACAAAATAGACGCCGGAAAAAACAATCCGAATACGGGGTTCAGTTGCAGGAAAAACAAAAAGCTAAATACACTTATGGTATTCTTGAAAAACAATTCAGGAACACATTTGAAAAGGCTACCCGCAAAAAAGGTGTTACAGGTGAAATACTGTTACAATTAATCGAAGCAAGGCTCGATAACGTGGTTTACCGTTTGGGTATTTCGCCAACTCGCGATGGTGCCCGTCAATTAGTGGGACATGGTCATATTACCGTGAACGGAAAAGTTTTAAATATCCCATCGTACGAATGTTGCAAAGGTGATGTTGTAGCTGTTCGTGAGCGTTCGAAATCACTCGAAGTCATTCAGAATTCATTACAAGGACGCATAATGCGTTATTCATGGCTCGAATGGGACGGCGCCTTAATGACTGGTAAATTTGTCAATTTCCCTGAACGTGAAGAAATTCCTGAAAACATTAAGGAACAACTCATAGTGGAATTGTACTCGAAGTAATTTTAATCTTGCATTTTTTTTTAAACAAAGGACTTTTATGGCCATTTTAGCATTCCAGAAACCTGATAAGGTTATCATGATACAGGCTGATGAGTTTGAGGGAGTTTTCGAATTCCGCCCACTCGAACCTGGCTTCGGTATCACTATAGGTAATGCATTGCGCAGGATTTTGCTATCTTCACTTGAGGGGTTTGCTATCACCTCGTTGCGTATAGAAGGGGTAGAACATGAGTTCTCATCGGTAAAGGGAGTTGTTGAGGATATTACTGATGTAATCCTTAACCTTAAAAAGGTCAGGTTCCGGAAACAAATAGATGGGGAAGAAAGCGAAAAAATTAATTTTACTGTTACTGGCAAGGATACTTTTACCGCCGGGGATATTGAGAAACACCTTTCATTGTTCCATGTATTGAATCCAAATGTGGTAATCTGCCACATGGAGCCTACAGTAAAATTAAATGTTGAGATTTGTATCAACAAAGGCAGGGGCTATGTTCCGGCCGAAGAAAATAAAATCTCAACGGCACATCTTGGAACCATTTTTATGGATTCAATACATACCCCAATTAAAAATGTAAAATTCAGCATCGAAAATTACCGTGTTGAGCAAAAGACAGATTACGAGAAACTTGTTCTGGAAATCAAGTCGGATGGTTCAATACATCCAAAAGATGCTTTAAAGGAAGCTGCCCGGATACTTATACATCACTTCATGCTTTTCAGCGACGAAAAGATCACACTTGATATTGAGGAAAAAGCCGTTGCTGAAGAATTCGATGAAAACACACTTCATATACGCCAGCTTCTGAAGACCAAATTGGTGGATATGGATCTTTCGGTACGCGCCCTGAATTGCCTGAAAGCTGCTGATGTTGAAACCCTTGGTGAATTGGTAGCTTTTAATAAAAACGATTTATTGAAATTTCGCAATTTCGGTAAGAAATCGTTGACCGAACTCGAAGACTTGGTGAAAACGAAAGGGCTGGAATTCGGTATGAATGTTGCGAAGTACAAATTAGATAAGGAATAAGCGAAATGAGACATCAGAAATCAATAAACCACCTGGGACGGACCAGTACCCATCGCAAAGCTATGCTGTCGAATATGGCTAGCTCGTTGATAAAACACAAAAGAATAAGTACTACTATAGCTAAAGCTAAAGCTTTGAGAGGTTATGTAGAACCATTGATTACCAAAGCTAAAACAGATTCGACTCATTCGCGTCGGGTTGTATTCAGCTATTTGCAGGATAAAGATGCTGTTACAGAACTCTTCCGTGATGTATCTGTAAAAGTTGCTGATCGTCCCGGTGGATATGTTCGTATATTGAAAACAGGATTCAGGCTTGGTGATAATGCCGATATGTGCATAATCGAATTGGTGGACTACAACGAAGCTTTGTTAACCGTTAAGGAATCAACAGCCAAGAAGGCTACACGCCGCCGCAAACCTGCTGCTAAAAAAGTTGGCGAAGCTACAGTTCCAGCAACCAAAACCGCAGAAACCACGGCAAAAGAAGTTGAAGAAACTGAAACAAAAGAAGGCGAAGAAAAGGTTTAATATAAAATAAAGTAAATGAATTGACTAAAGGATAAGGTAAAGGTTTCTTTGCTTTGTCCTTTTATCATGTAATCCCGAATCCATCTTTTAAACTTTTAAAAACAATAATTATGAGTCAAATTGTTAACATCACAGGCCGTCAGATACTTGATTCGCGCGGCAATCCTACCGTTGAGGTAGATGTATTTACTTCCAATGGCGTGATGGGCCGTGCTGCCGTTCCATCAGGTGCCTCAACAGGTATCCACGAAGCGTGTGAACTACGCGATGGTGATAAATCAATTTACAAAGGTAAAGGTGTTCTGAAAGCCGTTCAGAATGTAAATAAAGTTTTGGCCGAAGAACTGAAAGGTTATTTTGTAACCGAACAAAACGAAATTGACCACAAAATGATTGAACTGGATGGCACTCCAAATAAATCAAACCTTGGTGCAAACGCAATCCTTGGGGTTTCTTTGGCTGTTGCAAATGCTGCCGCCCAGGAGTCAAGCAGCTATTTGTTCCGTTATGTTGGTGGTGTTAATGCTAACACTTTGCCAATTCCAATGATGAATATCATTAACGGTGGTTCACATGCCGATAATAGCATAGATTTTCAGGAATTTATGATTATGCCTGTTGGTGCTCCTTCCTTCCGTGAAGGTCTGCGCATGGGTGCCGAAGTTTTCCATAGCTTGAGCGCGGTATTGAAAAAAGGTGGATATTCAACCAATGTGGGTGATGAAGGCGGGTTTGCCCCAAACCTTAAATCAAACGAAGAAGCTATTACTGTTATTCTTCAAGCAATTGAAAATGCGGGATACAAACCAGGAAAAGACGTATTCATTGCTTTGGATCCAGCATCGAGCGAATATTTCATCGAAGATGAAAAGATGTACCACTTGAAAAAATCAACCGGCGAAAAACTGACTTCCTCACAAATGGTTGATTATTGGAAAAACTGGATTGACAAATATCCTATCATTTCTATCGAAGATGGCATGGCTGAAGATGATTGGGATGGTTGGAAATTGATGACAGATGTAATGGGCAAGAAAATACAGCTTGTTGGCGATGATTTGTTTGTAACAAATACAAAACGTTTGCAAATGGGCATTGATAAAGGCGTTGCTAATTCGATACTTGTAAAAGTAAACCAAATTGGTACTTTAACCGAAACCATTGATGCCGTAACTATGGCATACCGCAATTCCTATACAGCCGTAATGAGTCACCGCTCAGGTGAAACCGAAGATACTACCATTGCTGATTTGGCAGTAGCTTTGAACACCGGACTTATAAAAACTGGTTCAGCAAGCCGCACCGACCGCATAGCAAAGTACAACCAATTGCTTAGGATTGAAGAAATTTTAGGCAACACTGCTCGTTATTTAGGCAAGGAATTTAAGTACGCTAAATAATTTGTGTTTATTATTTAAAAACAAAAGCCGGCATCACTGCCGGCTTTTTGCATAAATATGTATTTGATTGTATGTTAGTTAGATGTTTAATAGGAGCTTTTCATTAATCGAAAAATAAAATTTGGTGGCTTTCTCAAATGTTTATTTTGCGAATAGATTGAACTGAAATTCTACAGAAATGAAATGCGGGTACCTTGTTTCCCTTCATCCTCTTCTGAAAAATCAAACAAGCTTAGCTGGTTGGTATTTACTTCATGGGAAATATGCAAAACGGGATGGACGTGGTTTTGTAAAAAATCCCTCAAAGCCTTACGGAAAACTTTATTTTCAGTAGTTTGGTTTTCCTTGCAGAATTGGCGAAGTCGTTTATTCTGTCCTTCCGGAATTTTCAGGTTCTTCTTATAGAACTTGATTTTACGAGGTTTCTTTTTCCCACGTTTTGGCATAACAATCTGATTAAAATCAATTGTGTGCTAAAGTAGTGCTTTATAGAACATTGCAACCAGCCTGATAAAAATAGTATTTCACAATTTATGAACAGGTAGGGTGTAAGGATGTGCGAAGTTGGATGTGCGAGGTTTGATGTGGGAAGTGGGATGTTGGATACTTGAGGTAACTGCTTAAAAACTCAAAATATAGGTGCAGATACAATTTCCTAATAACCATTTTCAATTCACTATTTCCCTTTAACCATTAACCTTTTTCTATTGCCTATTTCCCAATAACCACTTTCTAATTACCTTTTTCTATTGACTATTTCCCAATAACCATTTTCTAATGACCATTTTCTATTTCCCAATAACCAATAACCATTTCCCCTTAACTAAATCCCTTAATATCTTTAATAATCCTCTCGGCCAACTCTTCCGCCTTTGCTGCTGACTCACTTTCGGAATAAATGCGGATAATAGGTTCTGTATTCGACATGCGGAGATGGACCCATTCTTTCCCAAATTCAATTTTTACTCCGTCAATGGTGCTGTTTGGTTGATCTTTATACTTTTCCTGAACTTTTGCCAGTATTTCTGCAGTGTCCATATTGGGCAACAAAGTAATTTTATTCTTGGAAATGGTATATTCAGGATAGGTTGCCCTTAACTGTGAGCACGAAAGTTTAGTTTTTGCAAGATGTGTAAGAAAAAGTGCAATCCCAACAAGTGCATCGCGGCCGTAATGCAATTCAGGATAAATAACACCGCCATTGCCTTCGCCACCAATAACAGCATTGGTATCCTTCATCATTTTAACTACATTAACTTCGCCCACTGCTGAAGCCGAATAGTTTTGGCCTTTGCTTTCTGTTACATCGCGCAAAGCCCGTGTTGACGACATGTTTGAAACCGTGTTTCCAGGTGTGTGGTCAAGTACATAATCGGCTACTGCAACCAAAGTATATTCTTCACCGAACATTTTGCCATTCTCGCTAACAATCGCAAGCCGATCTACATCAGGATCCACCACAAAGCCTAAATGGGCGTTGTTTTCGACAACAGTTTTGCTCAATTCGTGCAAATGTTCGGGCAAGGGTTCGGGATTATGGGGGAAAATCCCATTTGGCTCGCAATAAAGTTCGATTACCTGTTGTACGCCCAAAGCATGTAATAGCCTGGGAATTGCAATTCCACCAGTGGAGTTAACGGCATCAATGGCCACTTTGAAATTTGCCTTTTTAATTGCACCAATATCTACTAAGGGCAAATCAAGAACCATTTGTATATGCTTATCTATAAAAGTATTATCGATTGAATAACTGCCAAGTTCGTTAACCGCACAGTATTCTACATCTTTCGATTCCGCTATTTCAAGTATTTTTTTTCCTGCTTCAGCATCAAGGAATTCGCCTTTGGAATTGAGAAGTTTAAGTGCATTCCATTCGCCTGGGTTATGGCTGGCAGTTAAAATTATTCCACCGCTGGCTTTATAAGAAGTAACTGCAACTTCCACAGTGGGTGTGGTCGAAAGCCCAAGATCAATAACATCCACTCCCATACCCATTAAAGTGCCACAAACCAGGTTGTTGACCATTGCCCCCGATACACGTGCATCACGTCCTACAACAATGGTGAGGCGCAAGCCCGCATTTTGATTTTTCATGAAAGTTGCATAGCCGGTAACGAACTTTACAATATCCAAGGGTGTGAGATTCTGATCAATTATTCCACCTATGGTTCCCCTGATTCCTGAAATACTCTTGATTAATGTCATAAGTTTTTTTTTGCAAAGATACAATTAGGCAGAAAACTGGGAACAAGCAGGAGAAATCAATTCCTGGGTAAAATCGACAAGAATCAAAAAGCCCAAAAGAGCAATCACGAAAAAGTATTATCTTTGCGGTTTCAAAAAAACAGAAGATAACAAATGGATAATTACGAAGAAGATCAAGAATACCTGCGCGAACTGCTCGAACGCTTCGAAAGCGTTTCTGGCGACGGAGGTTATTCCTTTTTCGACAGTGGGGAGTTAGAGGATATAATTTACTTTTACTTTAGCGAATCAGAACTGGAAAAAGCCCGGAAAGCTATTGATTTTGCTATCAATAATTTCCCTGAAGAGGTTAGTTTTCAGGTATTTAAAGCGCAATATTTTCTTAATAACGGTGAGCCGGAAAAGGCTCTTGCAAGGCTCAACAGCCTTGATGTGTTAGATCCGCAGAACCCTGATATTTCGCTCACACGTGCAACGGTTTATAGCACTATGCATAAACATGCCGAAGCCATTAAAGAATATCAAAAAGCCATTACCAAAGTTGATGAGGATTTAGATGAAATTCATACCAGCATAGCATTTGAATACCAAAACCTTAGGGATTACAAAAAAGCTGCTGAGCATCTGAAGAAAGCGATCAGGCTAAACCTTGAAAATGAAAGCCTTTTATATGAAATTGGCTATTGTTACGAAATGGGCCAGATGAGTGATGAAGCAATCGCTTTTTTTACCCAGGAAATAGACAAAAGGCCCTATTCGCTTGTAGCTTGGTACAACCTCGGTATTGCCTACAGTACTATTGAACTGTACGAAAAAGCCATTGATTCGTTCGATTACTCCATTGCCATTGATCCAACCTTTACCCCAGCTTATTTCAGTAAAGCCCAGTGCTTTGAGCAAATGGATATGTATCTGGAAGCCATAAATGTTTACAAACAGACTTTCGATCTGGAAAAGCCGGATGCCATGATCAATTATTATATTGGCGATTGTTATGCAAGTATGGATAAATACGAAACTGCCATTGATTTTTACAGGAAATCGATCAGCCTTGAGCGGCAGTTTTCGGATTCGTGGATGGGGATTGGATTGTGTTTCGTTGAATTGGGAATGTACAGCGAAGCCCTTTCGCACATGGAACAGGCTATTAAACTCGAAAATGACAATGCCGATTACTATATAGTATATGCCGAGACCCAAATTTCGCTTGGGCTGTTGGACGAAGCCGCTTTGTCCTACAAAAAAGCTAGTGAGTTGGAACCCTACCATGCCGAAATTTGGCTGGATTACTCCGATTTTTATGCCGATTTGAGAAAAGATTACGATATGGCTCTCGAAATCCTGGAAGATGGCATTTATTTTCAAGGTGAAAACAGCTCGCTTACCTATCGTCGCGTTGCATATTTATACGAATCGGGCAAACATAAGGAAGCAATCCTGGAATTGTTTATAGCCCTGACACAAGATTTTGAAGCACATATCCAGTTACTTGAGTATTCTGAACAAGTTAAAAATTCGCCGGAAATACTGGCAGTAATTGCTTCATACAAAAACCAATAACGGGAAAAACATATTGTTGGCCTCCCTAACCCCAAATCCCCAACCCCTAAACCCTTACAAAAAATGGGAATTACTCAATGGATTGCAAACACAGCCGTAGCTTTTATCGCAGCGACTTCTTACCCTGGTGTTTTTTTGCTGATGGTGCTCGAAAGCATGGTTTTCCCAATTCCAAGCGAAGCCGTGATGCCCTTTGCCGGATTCCTGATTGCTGACGGGCAA
This sequence comes from uncultured Bacteroidales bacterium, assembly GCA_903946925.1. GTDB lineage: Bacteria > Bacteroidota > Bacteroidia > Bacteroidales > UBA4417 > UBA4417. The sequence goes on from CAJAXK010000051.1 coordinate 13,960, forward strand.
TTTACTTTTACAGGCGTAATTTTTGCTAGTACTTTAGGCAGTATTGTAGGCTCTTTGATTTCGTATGCCATGGGTTATTATGGAGGCAAGCCTTTTATTGATAAGTTTGGGAAATACCTGCTTTTAGATGCACACGACTTGAAAATAACCGAGAAATTCTTTGACAAGCATGGCGAGTTGACCATATTTATTTCACGTTTCATACCTGTAATCAGGCATTTGATAAGTATCCCGGCAGGCTTAGGCCGAATGAATTTATGGAAATTTTCTATTTACACAATTATCGGAGCGGGCTTATGGAATACCTTCCTTACTTATGTTGGTTTCAAACTTAAAACCAATTGGGAAGAGGTTATGAAATATAGCCACACAATTGATATAGTGGTTGTTGCCGTGCTTGGGCTGGCGTTTTTGTACTATGCGTATAAAATTTATGTGAACCTTACCAAGAAAAACACAGCAAGCTAACATGCAGTTGTTTGGCTTGATTGGCTTTCCTGTGTCACATTCTTTCTCGGCAAGGTATTTTGCGGAAAAGTTTTCAAATGAAGAAATATCCAATACGGAATATCGCCTTTTCCCTTTGGAGGATATCTCTCAATTGCCAACATTAATTGAAAATAATCACGAACTTCAAGGGTTTAATGTTACTATTCCGCATAAAGTGGGCATTCTGCCTTATTTGGATCAGGTTACACCCGAAGCAGCAGAAGTTGGTGCTGTGAATTGTGTAAAAATAAGTAGGAATATTTCTGGTATTCAACTTATTGGTTATAATACTGATGCTTTTGGGTTTCGCGAGTCTTCAATCCCTTTTTTGAAACCGCATCATAAAAATGCCCTTGTTTTAGGTACTGGCGGAGCATCCAAGGCTGTATGCTATTCTTTAAAATCGTTGAATATTCATTATACTCTCGTTTCCCGTTCACCTGGTAAAAGTGATGTTATACAGTATAATCAAATTACTGAAAAAATTATTCACGACAACCTTCTCATTATCAATACTACTCCTTTAGGACAGTTTCCTGATATTGAAGCTTGTCCTGAAATTCCGTATAAGTTTTTAAGTAACAAACATTTGTTGTTCGATTTGATATACAACCCGGTTCGAACCCAGTTTTTGGAGAAAGGACTGGGGTATGATGCAAGTATTTTAAATGGGCAACAAATGCTCCAATTGCAGGCAGAAAAATCATGGGAAATCTGGAATAGCTGATATATAGTCAGATATTAAATATTGAGGTTTCTTTTTGATGTGGAATGTATTTTTTTTAATTGAAAATCCCCACATCCTCAAATCCCCACATCCCCTAATTCCCACATCCCCAAATTAAAAAATTATGTATTTTTGGCTCATATTTTGAAAACAGCTCCCATGCTTTGGAATTTATATTTTCTCATTCAAATAAACAGGACCAGCCTTTAGGTTCATATCCTTATTGCCGCGTTTTTAGCCAAATTTCCTAAAGCTTCTTTTTAATAACCAACGCCCATTCGAGGTGTTAATTAGCGTTCACAAAATTATGTCGAAAAACACACATTACATAACATCAAGCCCAATTACGTTTGATCAGATCGAAAATATGCTTTCTACTGAAAGTCAACTTGTTTTATCTGGCGAATCCATTGAAAAAATTGAAAAGTGCCGAAAATACCTGGATCATAAAATAGGATCGCAACAAGATCCGATTTATGGAATCACAACCGGTTTTGGTTCGCTTTGCAACCGGAGTATTTCAAAAGAAGACCTTTCGCAATTGCAGGTAAACCTTGTTATTTCACATGCCTGTGGTATGGGCGATTTGGTTGACAACGAGATAGTTAGGATAATGCTTTTGCTAAAAGCGTATGGCTTATCTTTGGGGAATTCTGGTGTCCAAACCGAAACAGTCCAGCGTTTGCTTGATCTATACAACAACAATATTTTTCCTGAAGTCAGGCAACTCGGCTCACTTGGTGCTTCTGGCGATCTTGCTCCTTTGGCTCATTTGGTTTTGCCTCTTTTGGGTAAAGGCAAAGTGAGTTTTCAGCATAAGCTTCAACCTGCTGAGCAAGTAATGTCAGAATTTGGCTTTTTACCAATCAATCTAAAATCGAAAGAAGGATTGGCTTTGCTCAATGGCACACAGTTTATGAGTGCGCATGGGGTGCAGGTACTGCTAAAAGCATTTAAACTTTTGCGGTTGGCCGACATTACGGGTGCAATTTCACTCGAAGCCTACAACGGCAGGTTGGATCCTTTTCATAATTTGATACATCAAATCAGGCCTCATCCCGGACAGATCGAAACAGCTAAAAATATCCGTTCAATCCTTAAAGGAAGCAAACTGATTGATAATCTGGGCAAAGCTGTACAGGATCCCTATTCGTTCAGGTGTATCCCGCAAGTGCATGGTGCTGTAAAAGATACGGTTAGATATACTGCCGAAGTCATACTTCGGGAAATTAATTCTGTTACTGATAACCCTACTATTTTTCCTGATGATGATCTAATTTTATCAGGTGGGAATTTCCATGGCGAACCTTTGGCGTTTGTGCTTGATTATATTTCGATTGCACTTGCCGAGCTTGGGAATATTGCTGAAAGGCGCTTGTATAGGCTCATTGCCGGACAGCGCGGATTGCCCGAGTTTTTGGTTGCCCATCCCGGTTTAAACTCAGGATTTATGATTCCACAATATGCGGCAGCTTCGGTTGTAAGCCAGAACAAGCAACTTTGTACACCTTCGTCAGTGGATAGCATCACTTCGTCGAACGAACAGGAAGATCATGTTAGTATGGGTGCTAATGCTGCCACCAAAGCGTTGAGGGTAGTGAAAAATGTAGAAAATATCCTGGCTATTGAATTGATGGCAGGGTGTCAGGCTCTGGAATTCAGGGGTGTTGCAAATACATCTCCATTTCTTCAATCCATAATAGGGGAGTACCGTCAAACGGTTCCTTATGTGGAAGATGATGTGCTGATGTACGAACTGATAGATAAATCGCTTCAATTTATTCATTCCCATAATTTTCATTTACCGGAGTAGCTAATAGGGTATGCGTTTAGAATAAAAATCAGCAGGAATTTTAATGTTTGTAAATGATATTTTCAGTAGGTTTGCTTGTTTTAATTTGAGCTTGTTTTAATTTGAGAATTTGAAAATGTGGGGATTTGAGGATTTGAGGATGTGGGGATGTGGAAATTTGGGGATGTGGAAATTTGAAAATGAGATAATTTGATAATTTGAAAATTAACCCTTCTAGTGGTTTTTTCAACCCTCGAAGTGGTTGATTTGAGAAAGGAATTTGAAAATGAGACAATTTGAAAATGAGACAATTTGGGAACTTGAACTTGGAAAGCACAGCATTTAAACAATTAAATAAATGAACAATAGAACATTTGAACAATCTAACACGAAGCAATTGAACGCGAAGCAATTGAACTTTTGAATGAAAAAAAGAACAATTGAATAAATGAACAATCGAACATTTGAACAATTGAACGCGAAGCAATTGAACCCTTGAACAAAAAAAAAGAACAATTGAATAAAAGAACAATAGAACATTTGAACAATCGAACGGGAAGCATTGAACGCGAAGCAATTGAACGGCGAAGCCAATTGAACCCTTTTTAACCCTTTAAACAAAAAATATATGACACTCATCATTTCAGGCCAGGGACTTACAATCGAAAACGTTGTAGATGTAGCACGCAACCGCCAAAAAGTTGAACTTCACCCCGAAGCCCTTAACAGGATAATTGCTTGCCGTGCCATGTTGGAACGCAAGATTGATGCCCACGAAATCATGTATGGCGTCAATACCGGTATTGGCGAATTTTCGGAGGTTGTTTTGAACGATGATCAAGTCAAGGATTTTCAGAAATACCTTATATATAACCATGCTGCCGGAATTGGCGATCCCATGCCCGAGGAATATGTTCGGGGAGCCATGTTGGGGCGCATAAATGTTCACGCCCATGGCAATTCGGGGTGTAGGCCTGAGATAACACAAACTTTGGTCCGCATGTTGAACGAAGGTGTTACTCCTTATGTTTGCCAAAAAGGTTCTGTTGGTGCATGTGGCGATCTTGCGCCCATGTCGCAGATTGCCCTGCTTATGATGGGCGAGGGAAAAGCCTATTTTAAAGGTGAACTGCTCGAAGGCAAACTAGCCATGGATGCTGCCGGAATCCCAATTCCGGGATTGATGGCCCGCGATGGCCTTGCAACCATAAATGGTTCAAATGTGCTCACGGCTATGAGTGCTATTTTTCTGGTTGATGCCAACAATTTTTTAAAGCAGGCAGAAATTGCAGCTGCCATGTCGCTCGAAGCCTTGAAGGCCAATATGAAACCCTACGAATCTAAAATCCATGAAGTCCGCGGGTTTGCAGGTGCGATCCGTAGTGCCGAAGCAATCCGCAAAATGGTTTCTGGTGGCGATCTTTCCGAAGGCCGCGTAAAATGCAAGGTACAGGATGCATATAGTATGCGTTCCACACCACAAGTAGTTGGAGCGGCGCACGATGCATTAAAATACGCACGTTCGCAGGTTGAAATTGAACTCAATGGCGTTGGCGATAATCCGATTTTCTTTCCCGAGGAGAATATTCAACTTTCAGGGGCAAATTTCCAGGGTTCGCCAGTTTCGGTGCCAATGGATATGGCGGGAATGGTAATCACAATGGTTTGCGTATTGAGCGAGCGCCGTATGAACCGCTTGAACAATCCTGCACTAAGCGTTGGCCTCCCAGCTTTCCTCACCAAAGGTGCCGGTATGTTTTCCGGTTTGATGTTAAGCCAATATACTGCTGATATGCAAATAGTTGAACAGCGGATTTTGTCGGCACCAGCTTGTATCCAGTCTATTCCGGCTGCCGCCGATCAGGAAGATTTTGTAAGCATGGGAATGAATACCGCGATTAAAAATTTCCAGATTCTCGACAACGCTTATGGAATATTAGGGATTGAGCTGATGGCAGCCGCGCAGGCATTGGATTTCCGCGAATATGCTTTTGGGGCAGGAGTAACCAAAGCCAAGGAAGTAATCCGCCGTCATGTTGATTTTCTTGAAATTGACCGCCCATTGTACAACGATCACAACGCAATGAAAGCCTTGGTAAAATCATGCGAAATACTCGAAGAAGTTGAAAAAGTAACTGGTTGTTTAGGATAGGTCCCTACGACTCCCCGATAATAAAATACTCAGGCAGGATTTTTAATTTATATCTGCCACCAACCCCTAAAACCCAATCCCCAACCCCTAAAATAAATGGACGAACAACAACAGCCTACACTCAACGAAGCACCTCCAAATTTGGTATTGCTCAAAGTCCTCTGCGTTTTTACGTTTGTAGGTAGTGGCTTGGGTTTTATTTCATACGGGGTAATAGGGCTTGTACACGACTATTTTTCCAATAACCTTTCACTTATCCCTGATGAAAAAAACCGCGAATTGATCGAAATAATGCTTTCGGGTGGCCGGATGTTCTTTTTGCTGAATGCAATACTATATGCTGTTTCTTTTGCAGGATCAGTGTTCTTGTGGAAGATGAAAAAAGTTGGTTTCCACCTCTATACAGCCTCTCAATTACTGTTGCTAATATTACCATTGCTTTACATCAAAGGTTTTCCAATGCCTGGGACAAGTATTTTTTTGACCATACTTTTTATTTGGGGATACAGCGGGTTCCTTAAATTTATGAAATAGTTATTTGCAAGTATTGAAAATCAACCCGTTTTATCAATCAATTATTTAATGTCATTATGAAGGCAGGAATTTTAGTAACCACCTTTCTTGTTTTGTCGATATTTGGATCTGCATTTTCACAAACGACTGATAAACCTGCATATATTGTAAATCAACAGGATACAATATATGGCATTGGCCATGTGGGTAAAAATCAGCAATACATCCAGTTTAAAAGGGCTGATGCTACCAAATTCAGAAAAATCCTACCTGAGCAAATAGATGCGTTCAGGATTATAGGTGGCCGGTATTTTATTTCACATCAGGTGGTTGAATACAACAAAAAGCTCAATTGGTATTTTCTGGAATTACTGGTTGATGGTGAAATTGATTTATATGCGATCTCGAAGTCGGTCAGATTTTTTATTAAAAAGGACGATGGCGAACTCGTTGAGCTGAAGGACAATGTCGGAAACATCACCAATATTGATGGATCAAAATACCTGAAAAAAGACAAAAGGTATTTGGGTGTTATGAAGTTGTATATGGAAGATGCCCCTGCACTTTTTCCAGAAATAGATAAAATGGATAGGCTTCAACAGGCTGATCTGGTGAAGCTTGCGGTTGATTATCACAAAGCTGTTTGTACCGACCACGAATGTGTCAATTATACAAAGGACGTCCCAAAAGTTACCTATAAGCTCGAACTTCTTTCAGGGGCAAATCATCACAACAGTACTTATACCCCACAATTTGGGGTGTTGGTTTATGTTTGGAGGCCACTACATAATGAGCGCTTATATCTTAAAACAGGCCTGATTTATTCGGCCAGAGCTTATGGCAGGACTGAATATACTTATCCTGAGAAGATTGTTTATAACCTGAAAATCCCTTTTAGCTTCGAATATGTATTTGGAAACAAAGCAGTTAAACCAACTTTGGCAATTGGTTTTCCAACGGGTATATATCCGATTGTTTCGGCCCAGGCTGGATTAATTGTATCTGTTACCCCAAACTTCGAGTTAAGTTTGAGCGGTTCAATTGATGGCTTGTTAGGATTATTGGTTGGAAATCATCAAGATTTTTATAACAATGATTTTGGCCATACAATCAATTTTGGGCTGATTTTCGATTTGAAGTAGTTTGTCTTGGAGCAAAAGTAGTATTGTAATCAGTAACATTCCTAAATAGAGCCTGTCCATAGAGTCGGTTTTTAGTCTTATTTACGATGTACGAGTTACGATTGACGAATATAACTCGCTGAAAATAAATCGTAAGCCGTAAATCGCAAATCGTACATTTTTAAATTAGCCAAGTAAATAAACACACTCTAAATAATATGGTAACACGCCCCAAATTCTTAACCTGGCTCTCAATCGGTTCCATTATTTTTGGAGTTTTATGGGTTGTGATGTATATAGCTGTCATACTATCAATGGTATATGGCAAAGTGGATCCGTATTTGTTTCCCGGTATAGTGATTGAATATTCCAAAGTTGGTTACTCTTTTCTGTTAGCAGAAATCCTTTTTACCCTGCTTGGTGTTGCTGGGGTGATAATGATGAGGAAAATGAAAATTGCCGGGCTATACATCTATGCCTTTGCCAAAGTTATACTGTTTTTCCTTCCTGTTGTTTATATTGGCAGCAGTCAACTTTCGTTCCCAATCCTTGTTATAACATCAGTTTTGATAACAGCTTATGGTGTGATGCTGTCGGGTATTCATAAAAAAGATTAAATCCTGTTAAATAAAAATAAAAAGCAGAAATTGTTTTCGGTATTAAGAAATTATTACTTTTACTGCCTGATATGGATTTTGGTCCTAAATCAGTCTGTTAGTTCGATAAGATGCAATAAATGAAGATATTGCAATATTTATTTAACCGTGTTTCCCTTTTTTGAAAAGAATATTGCATAAACAATGTAAAAAATATACTAATATAATTACTTGTTTATGATCAAAACACCCTATCTTTGGGTTAAATTCAAGAAATAATACATACTTTTACCTTAAATTTTGCCAACCAAGAATATAATAAAAGAAAAAAGCCTATGATATGAAAGAAAATGCCAATCCTTAATCAATTAATCACTTAACAAATCAAACACTAAACCAATTAAACACTAACTAACCAAATCAATCAACCTATGAGAAAACTAAGTTTTTTGCTGGTAATGTTGCTGCTTACAGCCGCACAAGTACTGGCACAACGAACCATCACAGGTAAAGTTACCAGCGCCGACGACGGGGGAGGGATTCCCGGTGTTACAGTCCTTGTAAAAGGCACTAGCAATGGGGTTTTAACTGACCTTGACGGAAAGTACAGTATCAGCGTTCCAAAAGATGCAACTGCATTGCAATTCTCTTTTATTGGAATGACGACACAGGAAGTAATGCTAACTACCTCTAATTTGGTGGATGTAGTAATGCAAAGCGAAGCGCAAAATATTGAGGGTGTTGTTGTTACAGCTCTTGGTATTACCCGCGAGAAAAAATCGCTGGGTTACGCTACACAAGAAGTAAAAGGTGATGCTGTTAGCACCGTTAAAAGCACCAACTTTATGAACAACCTTTCCGGTAAAGTAACCGGTGTTCAAATTAAGAAGAACAACAACATGGGTGGATCAACCAATGTTATTGTTCGTGGTAGCAAATCACTTACCGGTAATAACCAGGTTCTGTATGTAGTTGATGGTGTTCCTATCATTAACAATATCGGTTCTTTCGCCAACCAAGCTACTGCCGGTGTTGGTTACGACTACGGTAACGCAGCCAGTGACATCAACCCAGAGGACATCGAGTCGGTAAACGTTTTGAAAGGCTCTGCAGCTACAGCCCTTTACGGTTCTCGCGCTGCTGCCGGTGTTGTGATGATTACAACCAAAAAGGGAAAAATTGGTAAAGCCGGCGAGAAAGGTTCCATCGGTGTTTCCCTCAATTCCAACTTCATGATCAGTTCTATTGACAAATCAACTTTCCCAACCTATCAGGATCAATACGGTGCTGGTTACGGACAATTCTATGGACCTGACGGAAATGCATGGTTCGACCAAAGGACTACCAGTGGTGCACTTACCGGATCAGATACCGATCCTTTGGTAGATTGGGTTCCAACAACAGAAGATGCTTCTTATGGGGCAAAATTTGATGGACATGAAGTTTGGGGTTGGTATTCGGTTGACCCTGCGTCACCTTGGTACAAACAATCGAAACCTTGGGTTAATGCCGCTAACGGTGCCATCACATTCTTCGAAAAACCTGTTACTTATGCCAATACAGTGGCTATTGACAAATCAACGGAAACCGGGACTATGAGGTTGGCTTATACCAATTATAATACTACAGGTTTGATGCCTAACAGTAAGTTGGCAAAAAACAACGTATTGTTGAACGGAACCTGGAATATTACCGATAAACTTACTATTGCAGCTTCGGTGGATTACATTCAGCAAAAAGCTACCGGACGTAACTCAACCGGTTATAATGACAATATTTTGTCGAACATGCGTCAGTGGGCACAAACCAACCTCGATTATGCTGATCAGAAACAGGCTTATGAACTCACAGGCAGGAACTTAACCTGGAACTATAACGCAGCCCTCAATTATCCTATTTATACCGATAACCCTTATTTCCAACGGTATAAAAACTATCAGAACGATACCCGTACCCGTACTATCGGCTACGCCTCCGCCAATTATAAAATTACCGATTGGTTAGAAGCTTATGGACGTTTTTCGGCTGACTCTTATTCTGAATTCCAGGAAGAAAGAAGAGCGGTTGGTAGTGTTGCAACAACATTTGGTGTTAGCCGTACAAGCCAAAAATCAGGTTATATGCGCAGGGACAATACCTCCAGCGAATACAACATGGATGCCATGCTGAACTTTAAGAAAAAAATTAGCGAATCGTTTAACCTCAATGGACTTTTAGGTATCAACGAGCGTAGGACAACCAATTCTTTTTTCTCAAGCTCCACCAACGGAGGTTTGAGGGTTCCAGATATCTATTCGATACAAAACACAATAGATGCTCCTCCATATCCTTCAGAGTCGATACAAAAAATCGGAATGCGTAGCCAATATGCAAGCGTGTCCATTGGCTATCAGGACTTTTTGTTCTTGGATGGAACTTTGAGGCGTGATTATTCGTCAACCTTGAAGGAAGACAACAACAAATATTTGTACCCTTCGGTTAGTGCAGCATTTATCTTCTCCAAGCTTTATAGCCCTGAATGGTTATCATTAGGTAAATTCCGTTTAAACTATGCTGAAGTTGGATCTGGTACTGGTTACGACCAACTTATCAATACGTATGTTGTAAACCAACCAATGAATGGCGCAAACAACGCTAATCCTGCAGTTAAAAAGAATCCTGATCTTGTTCCCGAAAGGACAAAGAGTTGGGAAACCGGATTGGAAATGAATTTCTTTGACAGCCGTTTGGGTGTGGACATCGCTCTGTACAAATCCAATTCATACAACCAAATTATGACCATTCCTATCAGCCAGACAGCAGGTTACTCAAGTTTAGTTGTTAACGCTGGGGATATCGAAAATAAAGGTGTTGAAATCGCAATAACCGGGACCCCTGTTAGAAAAGGTGATTTCAGGTGGGATGTTATGCTCAACTGGTCAAAAAACAAAAATATGGTTGTTGAACTTTATTCCGATCCAACAACAGGTAATAAAATTACCAACCTGGTATTGGGAAGCTTCCAAGGTGGTATTACAATTAATGCTACCGAAGGGCAGCCTTACGGTGTAATTAAAGGTAAAGATTATACCTACGATGCCAATGGCAATAAAATTATCAGCGCAGCATCAGGGCTTCCTGTAAAGTCAACAACTGCAACTGAAATTATTGGGAATAACACTCCTGATTACCTGACTGGTTTAAATAACGCATTCAGTTACAAAAATGTAACTTTAAGTTTCCTTATTGATATGCAAAAAGGTGGGGACATTTTCTCCTTAGATATGTATTATGGTATGTCGAGCGGTTTGTATCCTGAAACTGCAGGTGCCAACGACCTTGGAAACCCTGTAAGGGATCCAATCGTAGGCGATCCTGGTGCTTATGGTGCTGAAAGCGGTGGATATATTATTGAAGGTGTAAATGTTGACGCCAACGGTGTTAGCACACCAAACCAAACCCGCGTTGATGCTACTACTGCCGATGGTTGGGGATATGCTGTTGAGCCTCAGAGGGCTTTCGTTTATGATGCAAGCTATGTGAAACTGAGGGAAGTTGCCTTATCATACAGTCTTCCATCCGATTTGCTAAAGAAAACCTTCCTTAAAGGTGTTACCCTCAGTGCTGTTGGCTCAAACCTCTGGATCATGTCGAAGAATTTGCCTTATGCCGATCCTGAATCAGGTCTGTCGGCTGGTAACCTTCAAGGTTATACCATTGGTTCACTTCCAACAACCCGCGACTTTAGTTTCAATTTAAAACTTAACTTTTAATTAAAAAACTATGAAAAAACTATTGATAATCATATCAGTATTCATCGTGTTTTCTGCTTGCAGTAAGCTGGAAGATTTGAATAAGAATACAAAGGATTTCACAACAGTATCGAGTGAATCACTTTACAATGGAGCTACCAGGGCATTTGTTAACCAAATGCATACATGCAACGTTAACAACAACAATACCCTGCTTTTCGTGCAACATTGGGCCGAAACTACATATCCTGACGAAAGCCGTTATGATATGGTAACCCGTCCGATTCCTGCAAACCACATGAATGCTATTTACAGAACCGTTTTAATGAACTACAACGATGCTGCAAATATCATGAAAGCCACTACTCCAATTGATATGGGCATTACCGAAGCAGTTTACAAAAACCGCTTGGCGATTATTGAAATTATGAGCGTTTTTGCATGGAGCAATATAGTGGAAACTTTTGGCGACATGCCATACAGTGCAGCCCTTGATTATACAAACCCTTCACCTGCTTATGATGATGGTTTGACAATCTACAAAGACTTGATTGCACGTTTGGACGCTGCATTGGCAACAATGAATGCTACAGCAGCCGGTATGCCTTCAGGTTACGACAATATCTTTTTGGGAACCCCAGCAGGGACTTCAAAATGGATACACTTTGCCAATACCTTAAAAATGCGTATGGGCTTGATGCTTGCCGACTTAGATGCTGGTTATGCAAAAACAGTTGTTGAATCAGCAGCTCCTAATGTATTTATAGCTGGAGAAAAGGCTGCTCTTACCTATTTGACCGCTTCGCCAAACCAAAACCCGCTTTATACCGAATTAGTGGTTAGCGGACGTTCCGACTTTGTTGTTACCAGCATTTTGATTGATGCCATGCAGCCAACTACACCTGCCAGCGATATATTAAATGTTACTGTAACCGACCCAAGGTTGGCATTGTATGCAACTACCACTGGCGATCCAGCAGTATTTAAAGGTGGAGCTCAAGGCAGCCCGAATGGATACAATTCATTCTCGCATGTAAACGTTCCTTTGCTTGTTAAATCAACTTCCGAAGTTGTGTTGATGGACTATGCAGAAGCTGAATTTTTATTGGCCGAAGCCGTTGCAAGAGGATTTGCTGTTGGCGGAACTGAAGAAGACCATTACAACAAAGCGATTACTGCTTCTATCACATATTGGGGTGGAACAGCAGCTCAAGCAACTGCATATTTGGCTCAGCCATCGGTAGCTTATACAACCGCTGTAGGCAACTGGAAACAAAAAATCGGTACACAGGCATGGATAGCATATTGGTTCCGTGGAATGACCGCTTGGACATCTTTCCGCAGGCTTGATTTCCCTAAACTCTTAGCTCCAGCAGGACACGTTGAAGGTATTGATAAAGTTCCTGTACGTTATACCTACGCGGTAACAGAACAAACCTTAAATGGAACAAACTACACGGCTGCTGCTGCAAAAATTGGTGGCGATACACCGTTAACCAAACTTTTCTGGGATAAAAACTAATTTCAGATAATTTTGCCAATCAATTGATTGGGTTTTAAAAAAGGCTGTCCTTATGGGCAGCCTTTTTTAGTTGGGATATTATACTAAAAACAGGGTAATTTGTCGGAAATAGATTTCAAGTTTTACCACGGAGCGTTGTGCTGAGTGGTAAAATGAGCCTGCCGATGTGCCTGCCGAAGCAGCTTAGATTTCACTGAGGTACACGGAGTTTATTCTCAGTGCTTTTCTCCGTGTTCTCCGTGTCGCAGTGGTGATTTTTTTGTAATTTTATACCATGGTTTTATCTCATTTACTGTATAGTATAGTCTAAGAATGGTTAACATTCTGTTTAACAAAATTTTATAGTAAATTTGTTGATATGGTTTAAAGGGATGTTTTTTTGGTAGTCAGAATAATTGTTTCTGAAGCTTCTTGAATAAATATTTTATCACTTATATTTTACAATTTGAGGACAATTAATTTAAATTTGTTCGTATCAATCGAAAAAAGCAGCTTCCTTTTTTGCTATCACATCGGTCCAGTGTATGCCTTCTTTTGACCTCAAAATAGTTAAATTACACTTAATCTACTGTAGGGCCAATTTTTTTTAACTTTGCATCAACCTGTAACATGATTTCTAATCAATAAATACACCCTAACCATAAAAGCGCATGAAGAAAGTAATAGCATTGTACGTATTGCTCGTAATGGCAGCCCCGTTGTTTGGACAAACCAAAGCAAGCTGGGTAACTACCACAGCATCGGAGCAATGGAAAATACAAAATATCCTTCCAACAATAAACCAGACCGGATTACCTGATGTTGAAATTGAGCTGGGCAAACCGCAACAAACCATTGAAGGCTTTGGCTCATGTTTTAACGAATTGGGCTGGACTTCTTTAAACCTGTTGACAGCTAAAGACCGGGAAAGTATTATGCGCGAACTGTTCATGCCTGGGGTTGGAGCCAATTTTACCCTATGCCGGATGCCAGTTGGAGCCAATGATTTTTCGCGGCAGTGGTATTCGTATAATGAAACGGATGGCGATTTTGAAATGAAAAAATTTAGCATCGCCAATGATATGGAAACGCTTATCCCATTTATAAAAAATGCTTTCAAATACAACCCTAATCTTCGTATTTGGGCTTCCCCATGGTCGCCGCCAAGCTGGATGAAGTATAACCGCCATTATGCAGCCAAGAGCGTGCTTGGCAATTCCGATTTCCAGTCGGAAGAATGGGGCATGGATTTTAGGGGCATCAACAATGGTTTGCCGCCGGATAAAGAAGGCAAGGAAGGAACGGATATGTTTGTTCAGGATGAAAAATATTACAAGGCTTATGCCTTATATTTTTCAAAATTTATCGAAGCCTACCGGCAGCAAAAAATCAATATCGAAATGGTAATGCCACAAAACGAATTCAATTCGGCTCAGGTGTTTCCAAGTTGTACTTGGACAGCCGCCGGTTTGAGCAGATTTATACCGTACCTTGGGCAACATATGGATAAGGCAGGGGTAAAAGTGTTTTTCGGAACCATGGAGCGGGCAAATGCAAAACTTGTTGACAGTATTTTGGCCAATCCTCTTAGCGGTCCATTTATAAAAGGTGTTGGTTTTCAGTGGGCTGGAAAAGATGCTATTCCAATTGTACACCAAACATACCCTGAGCTTGCCCTTTACCAAACCGAACAGGAATGTGGAAACAGCAAAAACGATTGGAAATATTGTATTTATGCCTGGGGCTTGATGAAGCAGTACCTTTCCAACGGTGCTAATGCATACATGTATTGGAACACTTCGTTGAAACAAGGTGGGATCAGCACTTGGGGCTGGAAACAAAATTCGTTGGTGAGCGTGGATACCATAAGTAAAACCTATAAATATAATTACGAGTATTTCCTGTTAAAGCATTTGAGCCATTTTGTTAAACCACAGGCAAAACTTTTACAGACGAGTGGCTCTTTCAATAACATGCTTGCTTTTATTAACCCTGATAAATCGGTTGTTGTGGTAATTCAAAACGAAAGCGATACCGAAAGAAGGATGCTTATAAAAGTGGGAGACCAAACTTTAAACCCATTGCTAAAAGCTAATTCGTTCAATACATTTTTGATAAAACGGTGATTGGAAAAAGAGTAGCTGATAACGATTCTTTGAACAGAAGTAGGTTCAATACTAAGTTAATGGTAAGTGCATGGTACACAAATGTAAACGCTTAATTTTACTTGTGTTTTTACTGCTGTTTTCGGTTGCTTGTAAAAAAGATACAGGGGGGGTCCAAAATCCAATCCCCAATTTTTCGGTAAAAGCATTCCCCGGATTCCTGGAGGCAGAAATTTCATGGGAAGTGAGTGGAAATGATTCAAGTGTTTTATACTCAATCTATCTCGAAAATATATTGGTGGCACAAAATATTACTGATCAGCATTTTGTATTTGAAAACCTTACGGAGAAAACTTTTTATTCGGGTAAAGTTGTAGCTACCGATAATGAAAACAATACCAAAGAAGCAGGTTTTTCATTTATCACCCTGCTTGCCAAACCTCCTGCGGATTTTCAACTTGTCACAAATGCCATAACAAGCGACTCTATTTCCATTTCGTGGGAAATTCCTATTGATCCTCAAGGTTCTAAAGTTCTTTTTGATATTTATTTGAACAATCAAATTGTAAGAAAAGATCAAACAAAACCAGGATTGGATTTAGGAGGATTGGAACCCCACTCGGTGTATTATATCAAAGTGGTTGCAAGGAATTCATTCATTAAAACTACCAGCAGTTCAATGTATTTTGTTACCTTGGCGGCAGGGGGTGCAAAACTTCTTCATAAAAATATGGTCTGCCAGGGCTTAAAACGGGAATATGGTTATTACTTGCCTTCCGGAATTTCAAATACCAATCCGGCACTGCTTATTTACCTTCACGGGGCGGCAGGAGTAGCCTGGCCCGAATTAACTACATCGCCACTTAAAGATATTGCCGAAAGGGAAAAATTCATTTTTGCCATGCCACAGGCTTTAAAGGGAACAACTTCCGATGGCACTTACCTTCAATGGAATGCACACGAAGTTTTGGCTTGGGATGACGTTTTGTTTATCGAAAACATGGTAGATGCCTTGTCAGCGAAGTATGCAATAAATATAAACCGGATATACCTTTGCGGGATGTCGAATGGCGGGTTTATGACTTTTTACACAGTAAGCCGGAGCAATAAATTTGCTGCCATAGCCCCAATGTCGGGGTTGATGTCGAATAATATCTATGTCAAATACAATACTGATTGGCCATTACCTCTTTTATATATTCATGGAACAGCAGATGATATTGTTCCCTATAACGGACTATCATGGATGCCTCCTGTTGAAGATGTAATTAATTTTTGGGTAAAAAATAATAATTGTGATACAATCCCAACGGTAACACAACTCCCCAATGTTGCCACTAACGATGGGTCAACAGTAACTTTGTTCAATTACAAGGGAGCAATACCCAAATCGGAAATTTATTTTTATAGGATCAACGGAGGAGGACATTCCATTGCAGGCTATGAACCCGGTGCAAATCAGGATTTCAGTGCATTTGAAGCCATATGGGATTTTGTTAAAACCAAATCCAAATAAGGATATACCAAACCTTTCTGATCAATTAAGGTTTGAGTCCACTCCGAACCCCCCCAAAAAAAGGAAACCGCAAAGCGATGTGCTGAGTGGCACACTGAGCCAGCCGAAGTGCCTGTCGAACTGAGTCGCAGAGGTAACGTGTTGATAAATATATATATATATGCGAAACTCTGCGGTCCTCTGCGGTAAAATTATTTGTAATCAACTTTTCGGAGTGGACCCAAATTTTTAAAAGCTGGCCAGGTGAATGTTAAACCCTATTTGGAAACCGTAAAGCCCACTGAATCAATCAGAAAACTATTTTTTGTAATACGTAATAAATAAAAGCCTGTAGGCCAGTTGCTTGTTTTAAGCTTGATTTCCTGCTCCGAAACATTGCACTTTTGCCAAACTTGCTGCCCAAGGGCGTTATAAATTGATAAAGTTACATTGCTCCAACCAAAACTTGTTTTTATGGTTGCCTGGTTTGCAATTGGGTTTGGGAAAATTGAAATACCCGAAGAACCCTTAAGTTTCCTAAAGCCTGTATTAGTGCAAATAACTGTGCAATTTTGTTGCGAAGCAATCCCCTCACCTTCCGAAATCAAACCCTGAAACTGGATCCCCGCTGGGCAATCATCCTTCAAATAAAAATTCAACCAAGGCAAAAGCAGGCTTAATGTAATACTTTGTTGAACCGTTGGGGTTATAGTAGGTTGTGGGCTGCAACTAAGTTCACCTAATGAGCAATTGAAATTGTAGCTTGCAAACTGGCAATGGCTTCCACCCGTAATGGTTACGAGTGTTTTGCAAACCGAACCCAACGAATCGTAAATCGGAATTTGATTTGTACTGGGTGGTGTAATGCAATCGTTGGCACCTGCAAGGATCAGTGCAGGTATGTTTATTGAGCTGGCAACAGTAACAGGCGATGGGCTTGTAACCGCTGGTGCAAGCGTGGCCAAAGCTGTAATAGTAGAATCGTACTGTATGGATAAAAACGAACAGCCGCCACCCATCGAATGTCCCATAACAGCCGATTTGCCTGCAACTGACCCAAAAAATGGCGAGGATGGATTGGCACCTTCTGATTTCATGGCACCGGTTAAAAATGCGATGTCCTTTGCAAAATCAATTATTGAAGGTGAAAACGACATTTCAGTAGTTGGAAAAACCATGATATACCCATTCGGAACCAAACTATCCCACTCTACATCGTAAGCGCTCCACGCAGTAAGAAAACCATGCCCAAAAACAAGTGTTGGGAATTGCCCTGCCGATATGGCAACATTGTTTCCTGAAACATCTGCCGGATAATAAATTTCTGCCGGAATGTTGCGATTTGGTCGTGAAGCGTCAACAAAGGTTTTCTGCCTGTGGCCAACCTGATAGGGTTGCGCGACCAAAAGGGAAACAAATAGCTGAAAAATAACAAGCAAAACAAACACATTATTCATACTGTTGATTTTCAAAATAATACTTTTTTAGAAAACTTTTACGAAAGGACTTTTCAACAAATACAGTATAAAAATCCAAGCACCGACCAGCAAATTTAACTTATTCATCCGACACTGTTGGGAATTGTATTGATTATCGTTTGAGTTTGGCTTTTTCAAGAAACAAATCCACTCATGAATCCCCCGCTTTGTTAATAAATTCACAAAACAAAGCAAAGAAATAGTGCCCATGAACAAAAGATATTTCTACATTTGACCCGCTTTAATTTAACTTTAAAAATGGCTCAGAATATAGATCCAAAGCTCAACTACGAAGAAACCAAACGCAAGATCGGTTACCTTCCACGCCATCAATCCACACAGGAAACTTACGACCGCATCGGCTTTATGTCGGGGCTTGAAGTTCACCAGCAGCTTAATACTGCCCAAAAGCTTTTTTGCCGATGCCCGGCAGGTGTTTATCAAAAACCTGGTGATTTTGATGCAGAAGTTATCCGGCACATGCGCCCCACGCTCAGCGAGTTGGGCGAATATGACGGCACAGCTTTAATGGAATTCAAAACACGAAAAGAAATCATCTACCGACTAAAGAGCAAAACTACCTGTACTTACGAGGTTGACGACACACCTCCGTTTCCGCTTAACCGCGAAGCCTTGGGAATTGCCATAGAAATTTCGCTGGTTTCAAAACTTAATATAGTTGGCGAAGTACATATTACCCGCAAGCAATACCTTGATGGCAGCATCCCCACGGGTTTTCAACGCACTGCTATTATTGGCGTTGAGGGTGAAATTCCACTGAAAAACAAAAAAATCAGGTTAATACAACTCAGCCTCGAAGAAGATTCCTGCCGCGAAGTAAGCGATATTGGCCATACGCGCATTTATCGCACCGATAGGCTTGGTATGCCGCTTATAGAAACGGTTACCTACCCGGATATGACCAATCCTGACGAGGTGAAAGAAGCATGCAATTACATACGTTTTCTCGGCCGCAGCACAGGCAAAGTACGTACCGGAATCGGTGCAGGACGCGAAGATGTTAATGTAAGCTGCAAAGGCGGCACCCGTGTCGAAATTAAAGGTGTGGCCCATAGCCGCTGGATTCCTGACCTTACCCATATCGAATGTTTCAGGCAGTGGGCCTTACTCGCAATCCGCGATAATTTGAATACCCGTTTCCCCGATTTAAAAATCTGGAAACAAACATTTGTTGAACTCGATTTGCATACCCTGAAAACAAAAAACAGCTTTGTTTTGGATGCAAAAGCCAATGGGTTGAAGTTGGTGGCAGTAAACCTTCCAGGTTTTAAAGGCATACTTTCGCATTTTACACAACCTGGAAAGATGTTTGCCAACGAACTCGTTGAAAGGTTGAAAGTGATCGCCTGCATCGAAATACCAAATATGACCCATAGCGAAGAATTTGAACCTCAACTCATTGCCGGCGATTGGGACAAAATATCAGTCTTATTAAAACCAGGTGAAAACGATGCACAGGTAATTATTCGGGGACCAATAGAAGATATAAAAACAGCCCTCGAAACCATAGAAGAACGTTGTAAAATGGCGTTTGCCGGAGTACCACCCGAAACGCGCAAATCATTTGAGAATGGAACCACCATTTTTGAACGGGTTCTTCCTGGTGCCGACCGAATGTATCCTGATACTGATTCTGCACCGATTCCTTTGGAAAATGAATATATAGAATTGTTGGGCAAGAACAAACCAGAGGAGGTCATTGACCGATACAAACGACTACAGGACTGGAATGTACCAGAGGATTGCTATACATATATTTTCAAGAAAAACCTTTTCCCCCTTATCGAACGCATCGTAACCGAACTACAGCTTGATCCTGCATTTGTTGGGAAGTTTTTCGGACATGCCGTAAAATGGGTCGAAGGCCAGTATAAACCTGCAGCCGAGTTCGATTACAAAATCATTTACGCCTTACTCAGGTTTATAAAACAACGAAATCTCGATTTGGGTATAGCCCGCCGTATGCTTCCTCTGGTTTATCAATACCCAAAAATGGAATTCGATTCGGTGTTGACCAGCATTCATTTTAAATCAGTGAGTAAAGAGCAGATTGTATCGAAAATACCATTCCTGAAGAAAAAATTAGCTGAAATAAGGCTTTCGAAAGGCGAAACCGTGGAGCATAATTGGATAATGGGTCAATTGCGCCGACAAGCCGAAGGGAATATGAGCATGCATGAGTTGCACGAATCAATTGATAATTGACGATTTACGACTGACGATTTACGATTGTGTGCTTCGTTACACAAATCTCCCGTAATTCGTACCTCGTAAATCGTAATTCGTACCCCGTAAATCAAAAAATAAAAAATCCATAATTCTAATGACCGACGATATTTTTCAAGGATATAAAGGTGCTGCACTCGAAGTACTCAAAAATTACAATGTCCGTGTTTGGGGACAAGCCGTGGTAAAAACCACACGTGGCGAATTTTCCGGAACCATCCTTCCTCGTTCCGAAAACGATGACGATAAGCACATTGTAATGAAAATCCCAACGGGCTATAATATCGGGCTTGATGTAGCCACCATTTCCGATATGAAGGAAACCGGTTATAAAAAGGCGAATTATAAAATCCCCGAAAAGGAATTCCCATACACTGAAGGTTTGCCCAAAGTAAAACTAATCGGCACGGGCGGCACAATTGCTTCGCGCCTCGATTATCGCACCGGTGCTGTGATTCCTGCATTTTCGCCTGGCGAATTGTATGGTGCTGTTCCCGAATTGGCATCTATCTGCAACCTTACTACCGAAAAAGTTTTTGCCGTTTTCAGTGAGAATATGGCACCCGACCATTATAAAAAGTTAGCTATTGCAATAGGAAAAGAAATTGAAGCCGGAGTTGATGGTATTGTAATCGGCCACGGGACCGATACCTTACACCATACTGCTGCTGCACTCACCTTTATGGTGCAAAATTCGCCGGTACCTATTGTTTTGGTGGGTTCGCAGCGTTCCAGCGACCGTCCTAGCTCTGATGCAGCCCTGAACCTAATGCATGCTTGTACTGCTGCCGGGCATGGTGATGTGGCCGAAGTAATGGTTTGTATGTTTGGCCCTACCAGCGATGAATACGGGTTTCTGCACAAAGGAACACGCGTAAGGAAAATGCATTCTTCGTACCGCTCAACTTTCCGTACTATTGGCGATACACCGCTGGCAACAATAACCCGCAAAGGATTAAAACCAATCAAGGAAACTTACAACCATCGCCGTAAGGATCGCAAAGTAACCATACTTCCCTATTTTGAAGAAAAAGTTTCCATTGTTTACTACTATCCAAACATGCAGCCCGATATTATTGATTCACTGGTTGAACATGGATATAAAGGCATTGTGATTGCCGGTACCGGTTTGGGACATGTGAACAAACCTTTGTATCCGGCTATCGAAAGGGCAGCAAAAGCAGGTGTTGCTATTTATATGACCGTTCAAACCTTGTGGGGATATGTTCACATGTTTGTTTATGATACGGGCCGCGACCTTATGGCGAAAGGAGTAATCCCAGCCGAAAACATGCTGCCTGAAGTAGCTTATATCAAACTGGGTTGGGCTTTAGGACAAACAAGTGATTTAGAAGAAGTTAAGCGACTCATGCTCACCCCGATAAATGACGAAACCACTCCGCGCGAACCCTACAACGGCTATCTTATTTATCAGGGCGGCGTTACAGAAGTAGAAGATTTTATCAGGAAAGTACATAAATAGAAACTTCAGCTAATCTCTTTTAGTTTCAGAATCTTATTTGAAGCAATACATACTGAATTTTCCTGTTATGCTTTGCTGATTTCAATCCGATCAACAATAGCATTGATTTGAATATCAATAGCTTCGGAAAAATCGGAATAACTTGCTGGTTGTATCCTGTTCATATAAAACAAAAGCATGCCAGCCGTAATGTAGTTTAATTCTGCTTTTGCTACCGTAATATCGTTTTCCTGCAAATTATATTTTTTCCGGCAATAGTCCCAGTCATCGGCAGTAAGCCTGTCAAGGAATGTGAAAATGAGGTTTGCGGTAGGTTGTTTTTGCCCAATATCGCCTAATTTCTCAATAAAGAACAAATTGAAAACACTTGGGTATTGAACAAAATAAGCCATATAGGCTTTTGTGATTGCTTTAATTTTTGCCGGACCACCCGGAACTCCATTTACTTTTTGAGTAATTTCGGCTGCACATTCCTGCTGAAAATCATCAACACACAGGAAAACCAATTCCTTTACATCTTTAAAATAGTTGTACAACGTGGCAAACGAATATCCTGCCTGTTGGGCTATGTTCCTTACATTTAAGCTTTTTAACCCTTCACCTTTCAGTAACTCCTTGGTAGCCTGCATGAAATACCCTTTCATACGCTGCTCCTGAATTTCTTTATTATTCATTTTACAAAGGTTTAATTTATTTAACGCTGCAAATATAATTAACATTGTTAAATATATAATAATGATAATATTTTTAATTCCATTGAGTGCAATGAAATTAAACTTTTGCAATTGCAAAGCGTTTATAACTAACAAATAGCTTTTGTTCAAGTAACAACATTCTGCCGAATCAGCTTTTTGTAGAATATTATTTCGCAACTTTACTCATTACTAAATTACAAATTACCAAAGAATCAAGTAAATCCATGTCCTACACTAATCAGTTAATAAACGAAACCAGTCCTTACCTGCTTCAACATGCACGTAACCCTGTAGATTGGCTTCCATACAAAACTGAAGCTTTCGAAAGGGCTAAACTGGAAAACAAACCCATTTTGATCAGTATTGGATATTCCGCCTGCCATTGGTGCCATGTTATGGAGCACGAAACTTTTGAAGATGAAGTTATTGCAAAATTGATGAACGATAATTTTATCTGCATTAAAGTGGATAGGGAGGAGCATCCCGATGTGGACCATATATATATGGATGCCGTGCAACAGATTCACGGTAATGGCGGCTGGCCATTAAACTGTTTCGCCTTGGAGGATGGAAGGCCGTTTTGGGGTGGAACCTATTTTAAACCTGAACAGTGGAAACTATTGCTTACAAACATTGCCCAGTTGTTCAAAAACAAGTATGCTGACCTCGAAGCACAGGCAGCAGAAATAGTTGAAGGTGTGGCCAGACAAAACTATCTGCTAAACGTGGAGGTTGCAGAGAGTATAGGCGAATTAGATTTTTATGCTATTTACAAAAAATTGCACAATGCTTTTGATACCGAAAAAGGCGGGATGCGTGGTGTCCCAAAATTTCCAATGCCTGTAGTTTTGGATTTTTTATTGCATTATTCAAAATCTGAAAAAGATTCCGAAGCCCTTAAATTGGTTGAATTGTCCTTGCAGAAAATGGCCCAAGGCGGAATATACGATCAGGTAGGAGGCGGTTTTGCGCGTTATTCCACCGATAGTGATTGGAAAGTTCCCCATTTTGAAAAAATGCTTTATGATAATGCACAGCTAATAAGTCTTTATTCCACAGCATATCAGGAAACGGGGAATCTTTTGTATAAAAGTGTAATTGAGCAAACCATCGAATTTATAAACCGCGAAATGTTATCGCCCGAAGGCGTATATTTTTCAGCACTTGATGCGGATAGCGAAGGTGAGGAAGGATTGTTTTATACCTGGACTACAGCCGAATTTAACGAAACGCTAGGCCATTATGCCACTTTGGCGGGTGAATATTATGGAGTTGGGGCATCGGGTTTATGGGAAAACGACCGGAATATCCTGCTTCGTCCCGAAAGTGATGAATTATTTGCTCAGCAGCATTTCCTTTCAGCGGAAGAGTTAGCATCCCTCACAGGTTTTTGCCGACAGCAATTGCTCAAAACACGTTCGCTACGGGTTCGTCCGGGCTTGGACGATAAAATGCTGGTCTCCTGGAATTCGCTGCTTATCAGTGCTTTGATTGACGCTTCTATTGCATTGGACAGGAAGGATTACCTCCAATCAGCTTTGCAAACAGCCAATTTTATTAAACAAAACCTGAAACGCCCGGAAGGAGGGCTTTTTCATACATGGAAAAATGGAAAAGCTCAGATTGAAGCCTTTCTGGATGATTATGCGTTCACTTGCGAAGCCTTTTTAAAACTCTATTCTGTTACTACCGATATACCATGGTTGGATGAAACCGAAAAACTGGTTTCGTTTGTGATAGAGCATTTCCATGATTCCCAATCCGGATTTTTCTGGTATTCACAACATACAGAAAAACAGGTTTTTACGCGTAAAATCGAAATTTACGATGGTGTAATCCCGTCGGCTAATTCGGCAGTGGCATTTATTTTAAATAATCTGGGCATTTTTCTTCACAATGAAGATTTCCTTGAAAAATCCAGGCAAATGCTTTTGTCAATGGAAAGTAAAGTCCAACAACAGCCTTCAGCTTACAGCAATTGGGCAAAGTTAGCTTTTACCTGCCGAAAAGAACAAAAAGTAATTGCTGTTGTCGGTCCTGAAGCTGTTTCAGTTATCCGGAAATTGAAAAAAGAAAAAATAAATACGGAACTCATTTTTGGCAGCACTATCAAAAGTGATTTACCCTATTTTAAAAATCGTTTTGTGGAAGGTAAAACACTGATTTATATCTGTATAGGCCAACATTGCCTTATGCCTGTTGAAACGGTGGAAGAAGCTGTTGGTTATGCAATAAATACCTAAAAAAATACCAGTCAACAACAGCTACTTCCCAATTTAACCCTAAAATATTACTTTTGTATTCTCCATATCAGTCGAACTTAAACCTAACCCAAAATGCAATGAAAACATTTTCTATTACCATACAAGACGATAAGGAAAGCATCTTTATTGAATTAATGAAATGTTTCACTTTCGTTAAGAAAATTGAAGATGTATCCTCCGGCAATGAAATTCCAACATGGCACAAAACCATCTTAGACCAAAGATTGGAGAACCAAAGCAAGGATTCTATCAGTTGGGATGTTGTGCAAGAGGAAATAAATTTGAAATATGGCTTATAAAATCATTATTGATGCCGCTGCAAGGCTCGATATTATTGAGGCCATTGATTGGTATAATGATAAGCAACGAGGCCTGGGTTTTCGATTTTATGAACATACCAAAACGGCACTCAAAAACATTCAGCAGAATCCTCTTGGATATGTCATCCGTTATAAAACCATACATACGGCCATCATAAATAAATTCCCATATATGATCCACTATGTTGTGGAACAAGATTTGGGAATAATAAGGGTTCTTGCTATAATTGGCACATACCGCAATCCCGAAAGCTGGCCCGAAATCACAAAGGAGGAATAGCATTTTATGTACTGAATAGGTGGCTTTTTTATTTCAACGTCTATATTGATAAGCTACTTGATTACTGATAAGCATTGATTTACACGTTTGATCCCAATACTTGCCAGAAAAGAAGGCTCACTGAAAAAACAAAATTTGTGCCACACGCATCAGAAAAGAAGATGCGCTCGAACGGAGGTTGTAGATTTATAATGTATTTTTGTAAAAAACAACCAAATGGACTTGCAAACTAGAAAGCTTAAACAATCGAATACCTTGTTGGCATTCGGGATGAAAAAGTATTGAGCAGGATTGAATCTACTATTTGTGAAGCCCTGAAACAGCAATTGCTCAGAAGAAAAACCAAACCCTTTACCCAAGAACAATTGGTAGAAAGGGCGAACCGTTCTATGCAAGATTACCGCGCTTGCAAATACACAATACAGGAACCACTCGAAGCAGAATCAGAAAACTGGTAATCGGATAAAGGTTATTTGGCCAGATTTTACTTTCGGAATGGAATTGGAAATCTATCAATACTATAAGGAAAAGGCTGGTTATGCGGTTGCAAAGAAAATCAAGTCAGAAATCTTTGCTGCTACCAAACAACTGATAAAACATCCAATTTCCGGACAAATTGAAATAAATCTTGAAAAGCTTAATGAAAATTATTGGTATTTAGTGGTAGGGAATTACAAGATAATTTAAAAGAAAATATTAAAAGGTGTACTCATCACCGATGTGTTCGACACGAGGTAAGACCCTATAAAAATTAACGATGAAAAGCGAAACCCCAAATAACAGAAGCAGCTAACCTAACAGTTTTTTCTCTGCCTTTATTTACCACAATGCTTCCTGAAAGAATTACTACACTGATAAAACAATGATTTCTGCCACACGCATCAAAAATGAAGATGCGATTAAACGGTTTTTAATGTAAATTTGTATAAAATTAAAGACTATGAAAACAATTAGTGTGTCAATTTCCGATTTGGAATACAACCGATTTGGAATTAAAAACGACAAATTGTCTTTTACCGAATTTGTTGATCTTATAAATAAAGAGATTTCGAAACAAGCCCTTGCCAAGAGTGTGCAATTAGCCGAAAGATATCAACTTTCGAAAATGACAATGGACGAAATTTCAGATGAAGTTAATGCAGTGAGAAATGCAAAAGGTAATCATTGATACCAACGTGTTGGTTTCAGCATTAATCCAGCAGAGCTTTCCGAATTTTATCCTCAATTATTGCGTGTTCGAGAATCTTGTTGAAGTTTGTATATCCGATGCATTGTTCGAAGAATATCTGGAGGTAATAAATAGGCCAAAATTTAACAGATATCCTGATTTCCTTAAAAAAGCAGAGTTTGTATTATCGCAGATTGAAAGTTTAGCGACTAAATACTCCCCAACTGAGAGATTCGAAATAATTGAAGATATGAACGATAACAGATTGCTTGAATTAGCTTCTGAATCGAAAGCAGATTTCATCATTACCGGCAATACCAACGATTTTACGATGAGTAATTTCAAACGCACAAGAGTTGTAAGCCCTAAAGAATACTGGGAAAATTTCAGGATTATATAAGCCTGAAGTAAAATCAATATTTCATTCGGCTATTTGCTGCCACCACATATCACACTGAAAAGCCCTCCCTACCAAAACTATCCTTTGTGCCACACGCATCAGAAATGAAGATGCGCTCGAACGGAGGTTTATTTAAACCACGTGCAAGGATTCGTGTGGTATCGGGGATGTTGGAAGTAGGATTTCCGATGTTTGAGGATTGTGGTGAAAAGTTGATGTTTGTATGTTTTTAATAACTATTTCCCCGATAACTAATTCCCAATAACTATTCTCTATCAACTATTCTCCATTAACCATTTCCCAATAACTATTTTCAAGAACTGATCCTTATCCCCCTCAATCCTCCGAAAAATCCTTCACCAACTTACGGTAGGCAGAAAAAACATTGGCACGGGATACAAAACCAACATATTTCCCATTATCCAGCACGGGTAGGTTGTAATGCGAGGTTTCGGCAAATTTCTGTGCAACATCTTCCATGGTCGCGAACTTATCAATAAGCGTATCGGGCATATACATCAGGTTGCGTATATAAACCGTGTCGTATTGGTCGTGTTCAAAAATAATATGGCGAATATCGTTTATAAAAATAACCCCAAGGAAATTGTTTTCTGCATCAACAACTGGGAATACGTTGCGCTGCGATTTGGCAACCAATTTCACAAATTCGCCCAAAGTAACATCGGGGTTTGTGGTAAGGAAATTCTTTTCTATCAGTTTCTCTATCGAAAGCCGCGACAAAACGGCTTTGTCCTTATCATGCGTTATCAGCTCGCCGGTTTCGGCCAAGCGCTTGGTATAAATAGAGTGTGGCTCGAAGGGCACGATGGTAAGGTATGCAACCACCGAAGTTATCATAAGCGGCACAAAAAACTGATAACCGCCGGTAATTTCGGCAATAAGGAAAATGGCGGTTAAGGGTGCATGCATCACCGCAGCCATAACGCCGGCCATCCCTGCCAGGGCAAAATTGTTTTCGGGCAAGCGTCCGTTAGTGAAAAAATTTACGGCTTTGCTCAGGAAAAAGCCTGTAATGCCTCCCATAAACAGCGAAGGAGCAAACACACCGCCCACGCCCCCTCCACTGGTGGTTGCCGACATGGCCACAACTTTAAAAATCAATATCAGTACCAGGAATACCAAAAGCAGGAAATAGTTGTTCCCCATGGCCGAGAATATACTCCCGTCCAACACCTTCATCCCATTTCCGTTAAGCAGGTTGGTAAGCGTTTCGTAGCCTTCGCCAAACAAGGGCGGGAATAGGAAAACCAATAAACTGGTTATGATGCCACCAGCCATCATACGCACAAACCCATTAGGCATACGCTGGAATTGTTTCTCGATGGATTGGTTTGCCTTGGTGAAATAAATGGAGACCAACCCACAAAGTAGGCCCAACAGTGCGTAAAACGGAAGGTTAGACAGCGTAAACGGGTGGGCTGCAACCGCAAAAGAAAAAAGCACCCCATTCCCCATGAAAAAATAAGCCAAAATAGCACCCGAAGCCGATGAAATAAGCAGAGGTATGAGGCTGGCCATGGTAAGGTCGAGCATCAATACTTCCAAAGCAAAAATTACAGCTGCAATGGGCGCTTTAAAAATACCAGCAATGGCACCCGCAGCACCGCATCCCACCAATAAGGTAATAGTTTTATAGTCGAGGCGCAAATATCGGCCCAGATTGGAACCGATTGCAGAACCCGTAAGTACAATTGGCGCTTCCAAACCCACGCTGCCACCAAAACTCACGGTCAATGTACTTGCAATCAGCGAAGTGTACATGTTATGTGCCTTAATAATGCTGTTGCTTTTGGAGATAGATTGCAAAATGCGGCTTATGCCATGCCCGATATTGTCCCTAACAATGTATTTCACATACAAATAAGTAATTAAAATGCCGATAAAGGGCAGGATTAAATATAGCAGGTTGAAGCTCTTTATCGAAATGGCATCCATTACAAGCAAATGCCCCAAATGGACGGCATTTTTAAGCAAAACCGCAGCCAAACCACCTAATACCCCAGCTAAAAGACTGAGCAGCAATATGAAATTACGCGGCGAGATATGCCGTAACCTCCACGAATGTATTTTTTGATAAAATTTGCTGCCTGGCATAGTAAGGGCAAAAATAAGAATATTCAGGCAAATTTGAAGCTAATAAAATTAGTGCCTATGTGTGGTATATTTCAAATTGAGCATTGCCTTTATCAGCATGGCGGCATTGTTTGTTGTTGATGGGTTGATGGGTTTATGGGTTGATGGGTTTATGGGTTGCATAGCGGTATGGTGGCCATTGAAAGGAAGTTGAGCCATATTCGAGATATAATTTTGGAAGTGAATAGCGAAGGGTGAAAAATAAAAAATGGGTACCAAGATATTTCTTGTCACCCATTCTCAAATTTTCAAATTACCGCATTATCTCAATTTCCCAATTATCCCCTCTGTCGAAATTTTTTCCTGTTCGCCGGTAAGCATATTTTTCAATTGATAAATACCAGATGCGGCTTCATCAGCTCCAATTATTAGGGTGTAAGGGATTTTTTTGTTGTCGGCATAACCAAATTGTTTCTTCATCTTTTGCGGTTCGGGGTATAGCTCCGCCGAAATGCCTGATTCATGCAATTTCTTCAGCAGTTTTAAACTAACCAGTTCTTCGTTGCCGCCAAAATTTACAAGCAAAACGGTGGTTGCCTGTTCTGTAGTGGCAGGGAAAAGTTTCAATTCGTTCATTACATCGTAAATGCGGTCGGCACCAAATGAAATCCCAATGCCCGACATACCTTTCAGTCCAAAAATCCCGGTAAGGTCATCGTAGCGGCCTCCGCCACTTATACTTCCCATTTGAACATTGTTTGCTTTTATCTCGATAATTGCACCCGTATAATAATTCAGTCCACGTGCAAGGGTAAGGTCAATTTCAACTGTAGCTTCAGGTTTCAAGGCTTCGATAAAACCAAAAATTGTACGCATTTCAGCAATGCCTTTTAATCCGGTTTCGGACATAGAAAGAATTACTGAGAGTTGATCAAGCTTTTCAATGCTGTTTCCAGTTAAGCCCAATATGGGTTGCAGTTTTTCAATGGTTTCGGTGCTCAGGCCTTTTTCGGCAAGTTCCTTATTTACGCCATCTTGTCCAATTTTGTCTAATTTATCAATAGCAACAGTTATGTCGGTAATTCGGCTGGATTCGCCAATCACTTCTGCAATCCCCGACAGGATTTTACGGTTGTTCATCAGTATAGTAATGCCGATACCAAGTTTTTTGAAAATTTCGGCGGCTATACTCACCATTTCCACCTCGTAAAGCAACGAATTGCTGCCAATTACATCCACATCGCATTGGTAAAATTCGCGGTAACGGCCTTTTTGCGGACGGTCGGCACGCCAAACCGGCTGTATCTGGTAACGCTTGAAAGGGAAAGTGATTTCGTTGTTATGCTGCACCACATAACGGGCAAAAGGTACGGTAAGATCGTAACGCAAACCTTTTTCGGAAATGTATTTCAACATTTTCCCGGCTTCTTTTCCCGCATAAATTTCATCGTTAACATCCGAAAGGTAGTTGCCGGAATTCAGTATTTTAAATAGCAATTTGTCGCCTTCTTCACCATATTTCCCCATTAAAGTACTGAGGTTTTCCATTGCCGGGGTTTCAATCGGCAGAAAACCATGCAACTTAAAAACACTGCGGATGGTATCGAAAATATAGTTGCGCCTCGCCATTTCGGTAGGGGAGAAGTCGCGGGTGCCTTTGGGTATGGAAGGGGAGGACATTGGGATTTCGGATTTTTGATGTCGGATTTCGGATGTGGGATGTGGGATTTGGGATTTCGGATGTGGATTTTTCTTCCAACTTTTCCCTATTCGTTAGCCACTATTTTCTATTTTCTATTAAGTATTCACTTAAAACAATCCCAAGTTTGGCGAAAACTTCTTTTAAAAACAACCGTGCTTCGGGAGTGCCTTCTTTGGGTGAAAATGGGGCTGAACTGCCTTCGGTATGTGGCACGAAAGGGCCTTCTTTTATTTCGTAAACGGCAGAACCTGTTTCGAGCGAAGTTAGCATGTGGTAACAGTTTTCTTCAAATTCAATACCTAACACACCCGAGGTCTTGCTTAAAATGGCATGTTCGCGGATTGTTCCGTCTTCATTAAAAACAACGGCCAACACCGTTCCGCAAAGCAAAACAAAAGATTCCTCTTTGGTGGTGTGTTTATGCGGGCGTATGTAAGTCCATGGTTCGAGTGCATTTATCAATCGTTGGACAGGATCGCTCAATTCAGGATGAAAATTGTGGTTCATGCGCAAGCGTGGTGAGGTCCGCGCCTTTTCAACAACAGAATTTATTAAGTCTGTGGTAATTCTAATCATTTTATTATCAATTAATTGATTTTGATAAGTTTAAAAAAACATTTTTTTCAAGCTTATGGGATGAATATGGCTAAGCAATAAACTTCCTGAATTTTATCCGTTTCGGGCCTTCATCACCTAATCGTTTACGTTTGTTTTCCTCGTAATCGGTATAACCGCCTTCGAAGAAATAAACCTGCGAATCACCTTCAAAAGCAAGGATATGCGTTGCAACGCGGTCGAGGAACCAGCGGTCGTGTGATATTACAACGGCACATCCGGCAAAGTTCTCGAGGCCTTCTTCCAAAGCGCGTAGCGTATTAACGTCAATATCATTGGTAGGTTCGTCGAGTAGCAGCACATTAGCTTCCGATTTCAGCGTCAAAGCCAAATGCAGCCTGTTGCGCTCGCCTCCCGAAAGCACTCCGGCTTTTTTCCCTTGGTCGGAACCACCAAAATTAAAGCGCGAAACATAAGCCCTGGAATTGATTAGTTTTCCTCCTAATTGTATGGTTTCATTGCCTTCGGAGATAACTTCCCAAACCGATTTTTCAGGATCAATGTTGGCATGTGCCTGATCAATATAGCCAACTTTAACAGTTTCACCAACTATAAATTCACCGTTATCGGGTTTATCAATACCCATAATCAGGCGGAAAAGCGTTGTTTTACCGGCTCCGTTTGGCCCGATAATACCAACAATCCCTCCTGGGGGCAACATGAAATTCAGGTCTTCGAAAAGTACTTTTTCTCCGAAAGCCTTGCTTACATTTTTTACTTCAATTACCTGGTTGCCAAGCCTCGGGCCGTTGGGGATGTATATTTCGAGACGCTCTTCCTTTTGTTTTACATCTTCGTTGAGCATTTTTTCGTACGAATTCAAGCGAGCTTTACCTTTTGATTGCCTGGCTTTTGGGGCCATTCGAACCCATTCCAGCTCATTTTCGAGGGTCTTTCGGCGGCGGCTTTCGGTTTTTTCTTCCATTTCCATCCGTTTGGTTTTTTGCTCAAGCCATTCGGTATAATTGCCTTTCCATGGTATGCCTTCGCCTCGGTCGAGTTCCAAAATCCAACCGGCAACATTATCGAGGAAATAGCGGTCGTGGGTAACGGCAATTACAGTTCCTTTGTATTGTTGCAGAAAATGTTCCAACCATTCGATAGATTCGGCATCCAAATGGTTGGTAGGCTCATCGAGCAACAAAATATCGGGTTGCTGCAACAATAGCCTGCACAAAGCCACGCGGCGGCGTTCGCCTCCCGAAAGCACTTTTACCGAAGTTTCGCCTTCGGGGCAACGGAGCGCATCCATGGCCCTTTCCAGTTTGGTATCGAGTTCCCAAGCATCGTGTTGTTCTATCAGGTCGGTCAACTGACCTTGCCTTTCGATAAGTTTGTCCATTTCGTCATCACCCATAGGTTCCATGAAGCGGTTATTCACTTCTTCATATTCCTTAAGGATATTCACCACATCCTGAACCCCCTCTTCAACAATTTCTTTAACTGTTTTATTTTCATCGAGGTATGGTTCCTGTTCCAATATCCCAACGGTATAGCCTGGCGAAAATACAACCTCTCCAATAAAGGATTTATCAAGCCCGGCGATTATCCGCAGCAAGGTAGATTTTCCGGATCCGTTCAAACCGATGATGCCAATTTTAGCACCGTAATAAAAGGAAAGGTAAATGTCCTTTAAAACCTGCTTGCTGGGTGGGTGGATTTTGCCAACCCCAACCATCGAAAATATTATTTTTTTATCGTCAGCCATAATTGCCTATTTTGTTTTTGTGAATGTATGTCGTTGATTTATTAAGATTTGAAAAGTTTTTCCAATTGCTGTGTGGAATTTTCCCAACTGAAAGTTTTTTGCACGAAAGCATGTCCGTTTTGAGCAAGGGTTTCTGCGAAAGCCTCAGCCTGCAAAAGCCTGATGATGTGTTTTGCATATTCAACAGCGGTAACGCCTACCAATATTTCTTCGTTTGGTTTGGCTCCAAGTGCCTGATTGGCAAGTTCCGAAGTGATGCACGGAAGCCCCATCGCCATAGCCTCAAGCAGTTTATTCTGTAATCCGCAACCAATACGCATGGGAGCTATAAAAATAAGGGAACTTGAATAGCTGTCGCGGATGTCGGAAAGCCACCCTGTAACA
The DNA here is from genome assembly GCA_903946925.1 of uncultured Bacteroidales bacterium. Classification (GTDB taxonomy): domain Bacteria; phylum Bacteroidota; class Bacteroidia; order Bacteroidales; family UBA4417; genus UBA4417. The sequence continues at coordinate 47,020 of CAJAXK010000051.1, forward strand.
GTAACTTGCTGCGATTGGAGAGCCAAAACTTTGGGATGTGGGGTTGCACCTGCAAGCATCAGTTTTGTTTCGGGGTGAACATTCAAAACTAAAGGCAAGATTTCTTCGGCTAAAAACCTTGCAGCATCAATGTTCGGTGGGTAACCCATATTGCCAGTGAAAACAATGTCAAAAGTTTTCTGCTTTTTGACTGGATAAAAATACTCACTGTCAACCCCATTGGGTATTACAGTTACTTCCTTGTTAGAAGGATGCTTTATAAAATCGCGGTCGGGTATTGAAATGATGGTTTTATGTAAAAATTTATCGAAAATATAGTGTTCATACCTGAGCAAACGTTTGTATTCCATCAAAAAAATCATTTTCAGAAGGAAAGTGGATGTATCAGCCCTGCGTTTCACTCCAACTGACAGAGTATCTTGATAATCAAGTGTTTTTGGTATCCTGCTGTCCTTTATATATTCCGAAACCCTGATAAGCTGGCAATAAATATGATCGGGTTTTGTATTAGTTAAAATTTGGTCAA
>CAJAXK010000052.1 GCA_903946925.1 uncultured Bacteroidales bacterium
AGAGGAACAGTTACTGTTACAGGTTTCCCTTCCTTGGTTTTGCGAGGTATATAGCTTAAAATGTTATTGTTGATATTGTTTTTTTTAAGGTTGCACAAATCACCTACCCTGCACCCAATCAGGCATTGAAAAATGAATATGTCCCGGACTTGCGCCAGTCGTTCGTTTTTAATCTCCTCTTCAAATAAGAGATTGCGTTCTTCCATTGTCAAATATATAGGAGTGCCATAGGCTTCTGCCGGGACAGTATAGCTTTCAAAGGGATAAGGAATTAGCACTCCTTGAAGCTTTAATTCTTTAATTGTATAGTTTATAAATGTTCGGGTTATCGCAAAGATTGTATGAAGTGTATTCAGCCCCCTCGCGGCCACTTTTTTGTCATTTACCAGTTTCTTTTCAGATAATAGAAATTTTTCGAATTCCCTTAATAAATCAGGTGTGACCATATTAATTGTAATGGTCAATTTCCTCTTATCTGCAAACCGCTTCCAATGGTTCATTGTACTGAATGCATGTTTTTTTCGTCCTTCTGAAAGTCTGGAATTTTCGATGTAGGTGGTGAACATGGGAAAGAAAAGAAGTGGAATGGCTTCCGGTTGCTCTTCAACTGGCGTGCTTTTCTTTGCCGTATCGTCCAGGGTAATTAGGATGATTTCTTTGCTCGGGGCAACCTTTACATTGTCAAAAAGGATGGTTAAAACTGCCTTGATGTTTTTCAAACGTCTGTTTACATCGCTATATGAAACCTCCCTTTTACCTTCAAAACCTTTTGTGTTTTTTCTGGCTGATTGCTCTACAGTGTCAAAATTGCTTTTATCAATGCGATATCCAGTAAAATAATTCAGCCTATCGCCGCCAAAAGAAATCTTGGCATTTATGGGTACTTTTTCCTCAATCCATTTACCATTTTTATCTTTGCGAAGGTCGAGTTTGAAGCGTACATTATATTTCATGAGAATAATCTTTAAAATAATTACGTGCTAATTTACGTGCTTTTTTTGAAATATGGCAAAAAACTTTAAAAAACTTTAATATGGTTTATATATTGAAGATGAGTAATATACAGACTTTAGTGGTTTGAAATAAATAATAATGAATATTGATCATTGTCCCCGATGGGGTCACTTTTATTAAAAATAACCGCTTGTTTAACAAATAGTTACAAGCGGTTTTTTATTTTTACCTACAAAGTTACATACAAATTATAGGGCAATGAAAAAGTACTAAAATCCTGATATTCTTTTTTCTGTCTCCCCTCACAATCCATCTTAAAACAGACCATTGGAATCAGTTTTTCAAGAGCTGTTTCCCAGTCGCGCAATTCCATATTTTTTCCACGACATCGCCTTGCTAATTTCAAATAAAGGGAATGGCGAATTGGAATAAGAAAATGCTTCCCCAAAAAGGCAGCTTTTATTTTTAGGAATTTGTTGCAATTATTAGGTTGAATCCACACCGATAACCTAAAAATCAAGAATCGCCACAAAGGCACTATGACACAAAGGTTCACAAAAAATTGTTATTCAGCGTTATAACCTTAGTCAAGCATAGAGGCTTTGTGCCTTTGTGGCTAAAAAAGGCTTTACGGAGTGTATTCAAGGTTGGTATTCTTTCTGTTTTCGGAAAATGGTTAAATAAAAGAGTTTAAAAACCCTTCGTCATGCTCAACTGTGGTATTCCTCATAACTCTCTTCGACATGAATCCTTTGATTTTATTTATCATAAAATCGATAAAATACCCTATGCCAAGTAGTAGAACCATTAACGAAATAATCACTACTACAAATAGTTGCCCATCACTGGCATTGCCTGTTGCAGCTTTGCATAAGCTAGAAAATAAAACGAGAACAAATGTAACGACCTTATTCATAACCAATTATTTAATGATTAATCGGATTTTGTGGCCTTTAAAATTCGCCTTCCAAATATACACAATTTTTAGATGTATTGTTCCTTTTGTCTGAATATTTTTTTGGGCTTGGCTTTCGGGAGAATCAAAAGGAAGAAGGGTTGGGATATCCCTGCCGGTGATGATGACGATTAGTATAGGGGAATATTTGAGTGTTTTGTATGGCTGTTAGTTCACATTTGCGTGTCCGGCAAATACCAACCGACAGAAAAAACTCAAGAACCCATAAGGCTTATGCGGCTCCTTGTGGGGAAGCAATAAAAATCACACCGACTTGTTCAACAAAAATGGACAGAATGAGGGATTGTGCCAGACTTTTTTATTGAATAAAGATAAAATTGATGAGAGCTACATTGATTATGGTCTAATCCAAAAACTTTACCACCATCAAAGCTGCAAAAAATATTTAAAACTATAACAAACTATCAGTATCTAAATTATCCTTCACACTATAAACCCTAAATTTAACCAATAAGTGCAACAAAAAAGGCAATCACGATTTTTAATAGCCTTGTAGCATGGCTTTTAAAACGCGATTGCCTTTTCTAGAAACAGCTTATTTGTATTCGGCCAATAGCACGTTTACCTGATTAAAAACATTTTGTGCCGTAAACCCGAATTTTTCGTCCAGCACTTTTGCTGGCGCCGAATACCCGAAATGATCAAGCCCCCAGACTTTTCCTTTTTTACCAACCATTCCAGCAAGCGTAACCGGCAAGCCAGCGGTGAGGCCAAAAACAGGCACATCTTCTGGAATTACATTTGACTGGTATTCCTTATCTTGCTGGCGGAAAAGCCCTTCTGAAATAACCGAAACTACCCTTACATTCAGTTCCTTCCCCGATTTTAGCAGGGCCGCACCATCCAATAAGGTTGAAACTTCAGAGCCACTTGCCACCAATATTACATCTGGTTTACCCGTGCCATCCTGCACAATGTAAGCCCCTTTTTCGGCTTGTAATGCCGATTTGTATTGCGACAATCCTGGTTTTGGGGGCAAATCTTTAATGTTTTGCCTCGACAAGATAAGGGCAGTGGGGGTTGTGGTGTTATCCATTGCCATCTTGTAGGCAACAGAAGTTTCGTGTGCGTCAGCAGGGCGCAGAGCCAGCAGGCTCATCTGGCCATGATGGTTTTTCAATTGTTCGAGCAAACGGATCTGGGCTTCCTGTTCAATTGGTTGGTGGGTTGGGCCGTCTTCGCCTACGCGGAAAGCATCGTGTGTCCAAATATATTTTACAGGAAGCCCCATTAAAGCCGAAAGGCGGACTGCAGGTTTCATATAATCGCTAAAAACAAAAAAGGTGGCACAAGCTGCAAAAACCCCACCATGCAGCACTATGCCATTGCATATAGCAGCCATGGTAAGCTCACTAACGCCAGCTTGGAGGAAAGCTCCGCTAAAATCGCCCTTGGCAAATGCTTTTGTATATTTCAGGAACCCATCGGTTTTATCACTGTTCGACAAGTCGGCAGAGGAAACTATCATATTTTCAACATTCTGGGCCAGATACGAAAGTATAGCAGCAGAGGCTGCACGGGTTGCAATGCCTTCTTTCTGAACAACAGATTCAAAATCCAGCACAGGTAGTATGCCCGAAAGGAACAACTGTAGTTTAGCTGCAAGTCCCGGATTGGATTTTTCCCATTCCTGCTGAATGGCCTTACATGCAGAAGCGGCTTTGATATTTGCTGTTTTGGATTTTTCGTACAATTCAGCAACTTCGGGGAATATAACGAATGGGTCGGCTGGATTCCCGCCAAGGTTCACAATGCTCTTTTCGAAACTTGCCCCCGACTCACCCAAAGGCATTCCATGTGTGGCGCAATTCCTTTCAAAACTTGAACCATCAGCTTTTTGTGCGCCTTTGCCCATCACTGTTTTGCCAATAATAAGGGTAGGTTTGTCTTTTTCGGCAATGGCTTTTGAGAGCGAGGCACGAATCTGATCAGGGTTATTTCCATCAATTGTCGTCACATTCCAACCCCAGGCTTCGTATTTCATTGCAGTGTTTTCGCAGGAAACAGCATCGGTTCCAGTTGAAAGCTGAATGTCGTTTGAATCGAAGAACATCACCAAGTTGTTCAATCCCAAGAAACCAGCAATTCGGCCGGCAGCCTGTGAAATTTCTTCCTGAATACCGCCGTCGGAAATGTATGCAAATGTTTTATGGGCCATCCATTCGCCAAACCGTGCGCAGAGGAAACGTTCAGCAACGGCGGCACCAACAGCCATGGCATGTCCCTGTCCCAGTGGGCCGGATGTGTTTTCAACGCCTCGTGATGGATCCACCTCGGGATGGCCGGGGGTACAACTGCCCCATTGCCTGAAATTCTTGAGATCATCCAGGCTATAGTTGCCCGACAGGGCCAGAACGGAGTAGAGCATTGGCGACATGTGGCCGGGATCGAGGAAAAAGCGGTCGCGCATGTGCCAGTTCATATCCGTTGGATCGTACCTGAGGAATTCGGTATACAAAATGTTTATAAAATCAGCACCACCCATGGCCCCGCCCGGATGCCCTGATTTTGCTTTTTCAACCATTGCTGCCGAAAGAATACGGATATTGTCGGCTGCTTTTGTAATTGTTGTGTTTGTCATGGATGTAAATTAGTTTTGAATGTATTTGGATTGGCTTAAAAAATCGCTGCTCAAAGGTACGTTTTAATGGTTGTATGAGTAGGGGCTGACCATAAAGTCAAGTTTTATTTTTATTTACGATGTACAAATTACGATCGACGATTATAACCCGCTGATAATAAATAGCAAGTCGCAATTTGTACATATTGAATTAAACAAAGGTAAAAAGCATACTTTTGTTTAAACAAATAAAACATTTTTCACTTTAAAAATCTTAAAGGAATGAATCTACTGGAACAACTAAAGCAATACACCCAAGTGGTTGCCGATAGCGGCGATTTTGAAAGCTATGTTCAGTTCAAACCCATTGATGGGACCACAAACCCTTCGCTGATTTATGCAGCATCCCAAAAACCGGAATATGCCCACTTGGTTGAGGCCGCAGTAGGATATGGCAAAAAACAGGGAAATACTTTCGAATCGAAACTGGCGGAAAGCATGGATATGCTTGCAGTAAATTTTGGGTTAGAAATATTGAAAATCGTACCCAGAAGGGTTTCCACGGAAGTGGATGCGCGTCTTTCGTTCGATATACAGGGTAGCCTCGACAAAGCCCACAAAATTATTGGCCTTTACGAAAGCAACGGTATTTCACGCAATAAAATCCTGATTAAGCTGGCAAGTACCTGGGAAGGCATAAAAGCTGCCGAACAGCTCGAAAAGGAAGGCATCCACAACAACCTGACACTGCTTTTCAGCAAAGCGCAGGCCATTGCCTGTGCCGAAGCAAAGGTTCAGCTTATTTCGCCTTTCGTTGGTAGGATTTACGATTGGTACAAGAAAGAACGAGGTGTAGCTTCCATCCCTTCCATTGAGGACCCGGGCGTACTTTCAGTAAATTACATTTACAACTATTACAAAAAGTTTGGGTATCAAACAGAGGTTATGGGAGCTAGTTTCCGCAATATCGGCGAAATAATTGAATTGGCGGGCTGCGATTTGTTGACTATTTCGCCCAATTTGCTTGCCGAACTCGAAAACACCCAAGGCCAACTTGTACGCAAACTGGATCCTGAAAAGGCAAAAGTTATGGATATACAGCAAATTAACCTCGACGAAAAAGCATTCCACTGGATGCACAACGAAGAAGCCATGGCTGTAGAAAAACTTTCGGAAGGAATTCGTAAGTTTGCCGAAGATCTTGTTAAGCTCGAGAAATTTATTGCGGCTAAACTTTAATATCAGCAAATGACTGAACAATCTGAATCTTTAAATGAAATTGTTAACCTTCTGAAACAGGAGTCTGAAGCCATCCGGAATATTCCAGTTTCGGAAAGCTATATACAGGCCGTGGACCTGATTTATCAAAAAGTACACACCGAAGGTGGAAAAGTAATAGCAAGCGGGATGGGAAAAGCGGGACAGATAGCCGAAAATATTGCCACTACCCTTTCGTCCACCGGCACTCCCGCCGTATATCTCCATCCCAGCGAGGCGCAGCATGGCGACCTTGGGGTAATACGCGAAAATGATGTACTTCTGGTATTGTCAAATTCGGGCAAAACCCGCGAAATTATCGAATTGGTTGAATTGGCGCATAACCTTTACGAAAAAGTACCGTTGATTGTAATTACCGGAAACACCGATGGCGAACTTCCCAAAATTGCCGAAGTGAGCATTTTTACCGGAAACCCAAAAGAAGTTTGCGCCCTTGGCCTCACCCCAACAACCTCAACCACAGCCATGACGGTTATTGGCGATATACTTGTAGTGCTTGAAATGAAGAAAATTGGCTTCACACACGCCGATTATGCCAAGCGGCATCATGGCGGATACTTGGGACAGAAATCGAGAAGTAAAGCCGCAAACCCATAGCATGTGTAAGTTATTGCAAAACAACAAACTCCCTGCCTGCTCACCTGCGTGCTTATACATACAGGCTTGCCGACAGGGAGTTTTTTATGCGGGCATTTTTATTTTATGTACGATTGATGATTAGATTTTGTTGAAGGCAAATGGTTATTGGTTATTGGCTTATCGTTATTGGTTATTTGTTAATGGTTATTCGTAAATCGTAGATCGTACATTCTGTGACAAACCAGGTTAATTTCGATTGTACAATTAATATGGCCTAAGTATAAAAATGATTTCTTAGAAAATGGAAAACTCAAACTGGTTTAACATCCTTTTTATGTGCTTTTCTATTGTGCCCTAATGTGCCTATTGCGGTTTCCTCGTTAATCTTCCAATTCCTAAAAATGGTATCAAAATTTCAATATCACTTTAAATATTAAAAATATGCCAAAAGCGATCAGCAACAAGCCCACAAAGTGATTTACCCGCACCAGGATTTTGGTATTGAGATGCTCTTTTATTTTATTGGCGATAAACACTTTTAGCACATCGGATCCCAAAACGGTTAGCAGCGTTCCTGTAAAGAAAATTACAATCCCGTGCTTGTCGTCAACATAATTGGAACTTACGCCCACCATGGCCGAAATCCAGAAAAACCAAACAAACGGATTCATAATATTAAGGAAATATCCCTTTAAAATATAGGTTATAGGCCCCGGTACGCGGATTTCGATGGTCTTGCTGTTGTCAATGTTAATTTTATGTAAAAAGGTATAAATTCCAAACCCGATCAATATGGAACCGCCTATTACACCAGCAATCAAATAATTGTTTTTCTGGTTGATGAGTTGCAAAGCGCCCAAAAATGCAAGATACACCACACACACATCGCTGAGAAAAATACCAAATGCCAGAAAAATACCCGACTTCAATCCCCGGTGGATGCTGGTTTGCAGCAGCGTAAACAATGCCGGGCCAAGTAATGCCGACAATGTAAGTCCGAGGATGATGCCTTGTATTAAGGGGTGCATTTTTGGGGTTTGGATTTGGTATTTAGGGGTTGGTATTTTAAAATATGGTTTGTAAACGTTTGATGCAGGTTTTAATTTTATAGGTTTTGCAAAGTTGCTAATTTCTTTGTTGCAAAAGGGTTTTAATGTATGTGAACTGGGATTTTAACGTGAAGTAGGGGGAGATGGGAACTTAAAACAGGTTGTTGCAAATCGCCTCCCCATATTCCACTTGAGCGGTTACTTGCTGTTCCTGTTATTCAAAAAAGTTTTCCAGCTTTCGAGTTTTGCACTTTTAAGCACGCGTGGGAATTTGTGTTGCCCGCCCTCTTTGCCGTTTAATTTCATCCATTCGTAAAAAATAGCAGGTTCCATTACCTCGGCACTTACTTCGCGAATGGCATGTAGGCGTTCGGTACGGTAATCGTCGTTGAGGATTTTTAGGTTGTCGTCGAGCATTTGTGCAGCGGTTTTTGCATCGAGAGGCGAATCGCAACCCAAGTACCATTTATGGGCAAACATCCCTTTTTCGTGCTTCACGCCCGAAACTGCGAACTCGCGTATGGTGATATTGAGTTTCTGCGAAAGCATTTCGACAGCATGGTTAAGGTTTTCCTGCGATATATGTTCGCCACACAAGCTCAGGAATTGTTTGGTACGTCCGGTAATAACTATTTCGCTCAGCGCTTTTGAAGTAAACCGCACCGTATCGCCAATGAGGTAGCGCCAGGCTCCGGCGCAAGTGGTTATCAACAAACCATAATCCTTATCTTCTTCCACTTCCCTGATGTTGAGCACGGTGGCATCGGGTTTCAGGTTGCCGTCGTCGTCGAAATTTGTTTCGTTAAACGGTACAAACTCGTAAAAAATACCATTGTCGAGCACCAACTGCATGGCACTTGTGTTCGGGCGGCTTTGAAAAGCAATAAACCCCTCGGAGGCCAGATAGGTTTCCATGTAGGTGAGCGGTTTGGCAAGCAATTTCTCAAAACCTTTTTGATATGGGGCAAACGAAACCCCTCCATGCACATAAGCGCTAAGGTTAGGCCACATGTCGTGGATGGTGTTGAGGTTGTAGGTTTCTATAATCCTTTCGAGCAAGATTTGAAGCCATGCAGGCACACCACAAATTATCCCAATGTCCCATTCAGGGGCTTTTTTTATAATTTCATCCAATTTGGTGGTCCAGTTGGTTTCTTTGGAAATCCGGTTTCCTGGTTTGTAGAAATGCTGGAACCAGAACGGGATATTGCCCGCAGTAATCCCCGACAAATCGCCTTCGTAATAAGTGCCGTTGAACTGCAGTTGTGTGCTGCCGCCCAACATCAATATCCCTTTTGAATAAAAATCCCCTGGGAAATCGTATTTTGCCAACGACCAAATCTGTCGGATACTGGTTTTTTGTATGGCCCTAAGCATATCGCGCGTAATAGGCAGGTATTTGCTCGAAGCCCCCGATGTTCCTGAGCTGAGGGCGAAATATTTTACTTGCCCTGGCCAGGTTACATACGCTTCGCCATTGAGGGTGCGGTACCACCATTTGCGGTGCATGCTGTCGTAATCGAAAAGGGGGATGCGTTGCCTGAACAAACTCAAAGGGTTACGCTGCCTGAGCATATCCTGAAAACCATATTCTTCACCAAACGAGGTAAGCTGCGCCTGGCGAAGCAGTTTTTTAAGGGTACGTATCTGGGCTTTGTATGCATCCTGTGTTTTAAGGCTTTCGATTGGGATCCGGCTCCGGAATTCTATTGCACTCTTTATTATCGAACCGAGAATAGGCATGGTTTTTACAAATTAGCATAAATGGGTTGCTAAAGTAGGAAATTTTTTCGGAAGGCAAAGCGGCAGCCTATAAACACTTGAGGCGATTTATGCAAAAGGCATTGAGAATGAATGAAATGGGGAAAGATTGAAAAACAAATTAGAGATACGCACCATGATTATTTTTGAAGTAATTGGTGAGGGCGAAGTGCCTAATAATTTCCACCACGCGGTTGAGAATAAGGTAACTATTCATCCTTTGCAAAGTATTGAAAAACATATATCTGACAAGGCTTTTGCAGATTAGAATTAACCTGATTTATTCGCAAACTTTATAGAACACTGATAACACTGATGTTAGAGATTAAAACTGATAAAGATAAAAATCTGTGCAAATCAGTTGGATCTGTGTCATCCGTGTTCAAATACCATCAAGTGATGAATTATTCAGGTTAAATCAATTCAGTCAGTTTTAGCATAAAAACTAACTGAAGTACAGATAAATCATTGCTAATCAGTGCAATCTGTGGCGAAATACAGCATATGGAGAGGGTGATTGGGTACTAATTCAAACGGAAGCAAAACCATAGCTGCAAAGCTACCAATAAGCCGATTGATAAGTTTAATCATGAGATTAGCTTCTGTGCGACCGCTTCGTTCGGATTGCGGATTGCGGATTTCGGCAGTGCGAGTCGCTTATCTTTCCTTACCTGATTTATCAATGAAGCGCCATCTTCCACTTAATTTCACCGGTGCCAATCCTTCTGAAAAATCACCTGCAGCATCATATTTTAATGGAATAATCTCTTTGCCTGTTTTATCAACAAAGCCATGTTTAGCTCCCTTGCTCACTTTTGCCAATCCTTCCGAAAAACTGTTTGCTCTGCTGTAATCCTGTGAAAAGATATATTTTCCGGTTTTATCAATGAAGCTCCATCTGCCGTTTAGTTGCACCAGAGCCATTCCATCCGAGAAATTGTAAGCAAAGTCGTAGTTCAATGGGATTATCACTTTTCCGGTTGTATCTATGTACCCCATTTTCCCTCCCAAACCTACTCTTGCCAATCCTTCGTAAAAATGGGCAGCATCGTTGTAAATCAATGGAACGACTTCTTTTCCTGTTTTATCAATAAAGCCATTTTTATTATTCAAACTCACCAGTGCCAATCCATCACGATGTCCCCAGGCAAAATCATATTTAGGAGGGATAACTATTTTCCCGGTCTTATCAATGAATCCCGCTTTTCCTTGAATACCCACCCTGGCCAGTCCTTCGGAGAAACTCATGGCAGTATTAAATGTTGCTGAAATAACAACGGTCCCTATTTTATCTATAAAACATTTTTTCCCTTCCAAACTTACTGGTGCCAAACCTTCTGAAAAGTTGTCAGCATATTCATATTTTAAAGGAATTACTTCCGCGCCGGTATGATCGATAAAACCATATTTATTCCCAAGTTTTACAATTGCGAGTCCTTCAGCAAAGTTATAGGCAAAGTCATATTTCGGGGCAACAATTTCTTTTTTTGTGCTATCGACATATCCATATTTCCCATTTTGCTTAAACGCTGAAATACCTTCCGTCATTCGTTCAACTGACTCATATCTCATTGGGTTAACCGTTTTCCCAGATTTGTCTATATAAAACGACTTTTCATCAAGCCAAACCTCAGCCATTCCATCGAAGAAATCTTCTACCTTAATGAATTTAGGCGGGACAATTTCTTTTCCCGCATTGTTAACAAAGCCCCATTTGCCGCCTAATGCAACATTTGCAACACCTTCCTTGAATTTGCCGGCTTCATCATACTTGATTGGGACTATCACTTTCCCGGTTTTGTCGATAAAACCAAATTTACCCAGTGATTTTACTTTTGCAAATCCTCCAACAAAGCTTTCTGCCAAATCATATTTCGGAATAATAACTTCTTTCCCCGTATTCGATACATAGCCCCATTTCTCACCCATTTTTATTGCAGCCATTCCATCAGAATAAAGCTGAAGGTCGGCATATTTTGGCGGCACAATTTCTTTACCGGCCTTATCAACAAATCCATACTTGCCGTTTAGTCTGACGATAGTCATTCCTTCGGATGAATAGCCTACAAAATCATATCTGTATTTAAAGTTTTCTGTCGATTTCAAATCTTTGGCAAAGATCGAAAAGTCATAGCTTGCATTATTTCCCTGGTGGTTATTGAGAATGATAAAAATAAAAGTTTTTTGCATGGTGTTCTTCTCAATATCAATAGCACATATATCAATTGTCTTAGCTAAAACCTGATCAAATTTGTCCACTTTATAAACATAGGCGTAACTGCTTTCACCGATAAATACGAGAACATCACTCGTGCCTTGTTTTGCAGTAAATGTAAATACGATAGGACAACTCAATTCGACCAAAGGAGCTTCAGTTGAAACAATTTTTTCAGCATCGAAATAAAGTACTTTTCTGGGTTCCGGGAAAGGATCACTGTTACCCTTTTGGTCAATTACAATCATACTCGCGTTAAAAGCATACCCCACCAGATTTTGCGGAAAGCCTTTTATACAACTGACGGGAATATATCCACTAGCTGTTAGAAGAGAACGATAGTCTTTCTCGGTTTTCCCTCGCATATGGGCCGCAATTATTTCATCATTGGAAGGGTTGTTGTTTTGTGCAAATATTTCTCCAAACACAAAAAAGAGACTTAAAGTGAACAACAGAGGATTTTTCATAAATTTTGTTTTAATTATTCATTAATCTATTGCCTGGGTTTTATCATTTCGTTCTAACAAAAGCGAATCGGCAAACTATTAAATCTTTCCCTACTATCTGTCAACAGCATAAATTCCTTATCAAAAGTATTTTATTTTTTGACGCCTTTTGGCGATTCAACTATTTTTTTTGCTGGGTTGCCATTGCGGATTGGGGATTGGGGATTGCGGATTGCGGATTGCGGATTGGAAATTGGAAATTGGAAATTGGTTTTTTTGTGGGGTTGATTTTTTAAGTTATTCCGATTTGAGTGGGGACGTTATGCAGATACTCGTTTTGGGTATAATTTATCCTTTTAACCCAAGCCATACAACCAACAGCAATATTCATGAACCCTTTACTAAGGGAAAACGTCATTAAGAATCAGCGTTTTTCTACATTTGTCGAAACACCTTGCCATTACTGCATTAATATGCTGGACAGATTACACTTCACCAATTGGCCCGTTTTTATTTTGTGTAAAATATGGGCTTTAGACGACAAAAATATTTATTCTTTATAAAAATTGCCAATTGGGAAATAAGGGAAAAACAGAAGCAATCGAACCAATTAAGCTGAATAGTTTATTCAAAACCATAACCCTGATTATTGGCATTGCGTTGCATTGTATTGCTTACGGCCAGGAAGGTGCAAATGCCTTGGTAAACCTGAAAAACCAGGATTCCAAAGGTTTTTACGAAAGCAGGAACGGGTTTAAATTGCCAGCATCGGGCGTAATAAGGGTTTTGATCGTATTTGCTGAATATGAGTATGCCAACGGCGGCGACCCAACAGCTGCTAACGGCACTGCAGGATGGCCCGCGCACAACCTACCAACGTGGGCCAACGATCTTGCTGATGCAAACCCTCCTTTGGGCGATGCTACGGGTGTGCTGACGAGGTATTATCAAATGCCGTCGTCGGGCAATTACACCGTGTTGGGCGATTACCTGTTGGCCCCCGATAACGGTGGTGTTTTTAAAGTGCATACCGACAGCACCCATGCAATAAATCCTGATAACACAAAGCTTATCGCCATGGTTAACAGCAAATTAGGCGATAACATTGTTACTGCACATGGCTTAAACAGCATCGATTATTTTGATCTTTGGACTTGCACCGATACTGATTTTGGCCTTCCAAAAACCAGTCCCAGCACTGAGAATCCACGGAAATATGATGATGTGATTTTTATCTGGCGCAACAGCGCATTTAATGGTATTGGCGATTATTCCTATACTTCGCCAGGCAAAATGTTAGGGTACGATGCCAATACATACTGCGTGTTTGGCACACACGAAAGTATTCCAACCCAGATTATGGTCCACGAATATGCCCATTTGATCTATGGCGGACTCGATTTTCATTGTGGAGGCGGAGGTTGGTTTATGGGCGGTGATTATTGGCTGCCATCCATTGGCGGTTGGAGCAATCTGGGCCTTTCGGGTTCTTCGCTGCTTTCGTGGAATGCCTGGGACAGGCTGCGCTTAGGCTGGAAATCGCCGGGGAACACATATCCGATTCCGGCACGAAATGCCGGCAACACACAGGAAATGAACGGCGAACTGGATGCAAGCCAGCCCGAACATTCCGGTATTTATACGCTCCGCGATTTTACCACAACGGGCGATGCCATTCGTATAAAATTGCCTTTTCTTGATCCTGAAAAGGAATATCCTGAGTTTTTGTGGATAGAAAACCACAACACTTTTGCCATGAACCAATGCCCCTGGGACAAATTCCTTTGGCAGGATGGCAATAGTTGTGTGCAACCTGCGGCTTATGGGTTGTATGCCTATATGCAAATTGACCGTGAAACCAGGGAAGGAAATACTTTCGAGGAGGTTTTTAAGGGATATGCCTATTATCTGCGTCCTATCACCGCCGAAGGTTTTTATGATAAGGAATTTGAAAATACCAAAGTACCCAACAATTGTGTGAACCCAACGCCGATTTACCCATTTGCCAGGTTGCCCGAAAACTCCAATCCCTTAACTGGTAGTGGCGATCAGGAATTTTACTCTGTGGATTGGAACCACGATGATGTTATAAATCACAGCGATCAGTATTACACCAACATTGAAAATATAGGTGGGGTTTATTACAAAAACCTGTTCAATAACGGTCACACACGCAATGCTTTTACTTTAAACGGGAATAATAAAATAGGTATTGGCACCAATCCCTCCTCTGCCGCCATGATAAATATGGTTGGCTACGACACACCGGTTGCCGGGACTAAAAACGTAAGAAAAGTGTATCTGAACGGGGTTTCGGTTGAAATACTCAATCAGAACGCTGATGGGACGATTCAGGTACAAATTCGATTTGATGATGTGGATGTGGACAAGCATGTGCGTTGGTGTGCCGACAAAATAGTGGTTTCCCCAATTGCAACCGCATCAGGTTATTCGCTGAACCTGAATGCTGACAAAACCCTGACCTTAGACCAGGGAACCACAGCAACCCGGATGACGGAACCCATTGAATTTAATGGCAAGAAGGTGTTTGCCTCGCCAACGGTATTAACTGTTGAACCGGAAGCAAAAATCCATCTGGAAGAAAATGCAGGCGTGGTTTTGAAAAATTCAAGTACAATAAGGGTCAAATCGGCAGCTTCCGTTATTATTGAGGATAGTGGATATGTTGAAGTTAAAAGCGGCACAACTTTTTGTATTGACGATTGTGGGTTTTTGGCTATAAAAGGTTCGGGAAAACTATTGGTGAAATCAGGGGCGGTGCTTTGTGTTTCCGCGCAAGCGGTACTGGCATTTGAAAATGGGCTGCAAAACCTGGAAATGGAGTCTGGCGTTATAATTCCGTCAGGCTTTGTTGATCCTTCAAGCCTTATTTGTCCAACAATCAACAATGCTTCAATAATCCGTGATACCATTTGGGAAAACCGGAATTTGCTGGTAACCGGGCTTGTTTCTATTGAGCAAAATAAAGTATTGCATATCAAATCTTCTACATTGAAATTTAAGGATAGGGAAAGCAAAATTATAGTGAAACCGGGTGGTAAATTAATTGTTGACGGTAGCATCCTAAGCAGTACATGTAGTTTGCAATGGCAAGGGATTGAAGTATGGGGCAACAGAGCTGAACATCAGTACAGCATAAATGGAAGTTGTTCGCAAGGTGAAGTGGAATTGAAAAACGGGTCAATACTCGAAAATGCCTATAATGCAATAACCAATTGGTGCCCTGATGATTTTGCATCCACCGGTGGAATCGTTAAAGCCGGTAGCGGAGTGGTTTTCCGCAACAACCGCCGCAGTGTCGAGTTTGTGAAGTATAAAAACTTTAACCCTGTTTCGGGAAACGAAACGGATAATATCAGTTCCTTTGTGGATTGCACTTTTGAAGTGGATAGCCTTTACCCCGAAAATGCGGTACCATTTTATGCCCAGATTTCGCTTTGGGATGTATATGGGGTGCGGTTTTCGGGTTGCGATTTTTTGAACAACCGCAGCGGAAGCCCTGCCGGATATGGAATATATTCGGTTGATGCGGGTTTCCGGGTTTCGGGGATTTATGACTATTCAGTTACCCAAAATCAAGTTACGGTTCAGGATAGTTCAAGCTTTAAAGGTTTCGAATATGGGATATTTGCTACGAACCCAGGTGCTGGAAAGGTTATTTCAATAAAAAGCAGCAAGTTTGTTGATAATGGATATGGCGTTGAATTAGAAATGGTTGATTATGCAAAAATTATTGGTAACGATTTTACAATGGGGCAGTCTCCCAATTGTGCAGGGTATGGTTATGGAATGGTTTTGCTTTCGTGTAGCGGTTTTGCAATCGAAGAAAATACATTTTCAGGTGGAAATCCATCCCTCGGCGCTTCGTATTCAGGCATAGAATTTACAGGCTGTGGAGAGGCATACAATGAGGTTTACAAAAACAAATTTCAAAACCTGAATGTAGCCATATTGGCCGATGGCGAGAACGCTTCCACAACCTTGCCCGAAACCGGATTGACCTTCCTTTGTAATACAAACTCAGGGAACAATTACGATTTTTATGTTACAAACAATCCCGCTTCAACAATTGCCACTTTGCAAAAAAGCAGTTCGCTTGATGCAGGGAATACCTTTTCGGAAAATGCGGTTTACAATTTTTATAATGGCGGTGGTTCGCAAGTTTCCTATTTCCATTCACAAAGCAATGCACCCGTAAATTATGCCGGCATACAACTTGTGCCAACGAGCCAAACCAATACTTGCCCTTCGCATGTTACTGGAAACGATGAGGATATTATCAATTTTGGGGGAAATGGGTTGTCAAAGGCAGGGAATCCTTTAATTGGGCAAAAGCCAAACGAAACCAAGGAATTTGGTTCGCAGTTTCAAATTTTACCAGATAATTTCAAAGGATCTTACTGCACAAAATTTGAACCTGTTACCCGCAAAATGGAAACGAAAAATATTGATATAACCGAAATCGAAAATAGTTCATGGATAAAAGTTTCCCCCAATCCGGCAACTGACTTTATAGTTTTCAATTACAAATTGGGCACCTCGGAAATCCCGCAAAAATTAACAGTTTACGATATACAAGGCCGCAACATTGAACAGATTGTCTTAACTCAAATACAAGGACAAATTATGCTTGATGTACATTCCTTTCCTACCGGGATATATTTTTATAAATCTTCCGGATACAGGGTTTTTAAAGGGAAATTTATTGTCAGGTGAAATCGCCATGATTGGAATAAATCAACAAACGAAGATAATATTATGATCAATCTGGCGTATTCCATGCGACCCAAAAAAAATAAATAATAACGCATGAAATCCGGACGTTTTTTGTTATCGAAAACCAGAAGCCATCCGCTGCGGCAAAACCAGATTCGAGTCCACTCTGCAAAGTCTTTTTTGCCACTAAGGCAATAAATCTCCAAGTTTACTCACTATTGCTTATTTTCAAGGCGATCGTGATAACGCTTCGCTAAGTTTACAAAAATTAAATAGCAGATTAACAATACTCTGTGTACCTCTGTGCTGCTTTGGCAGGCACAGCACATCGCTCCATGGTTTGCTTTTTTTAGTTTTTTGGGATTGCACACAAGCTTTGGTTTTTTTGGAAAATCATAAGACTGCCCATTCCTTTTTTATTAGCGGTTTAATACCAAATCAGTGATGCAATTTCACTGTTGCCCTCAGCAATTTCTCACCAAACATTTCACCATTCCCTATCTTTCTTTCCCCTTTTTCCCCCATCAACCTATCAACCTATCAACCATAAACCTATCAATCCCTTCAATCCCTTCAATCCCATCAACCAATAATCCCATCACCCCATCCTCTTATATAGAACAGTTCCATATTAAGCCAAATTAACTATATTTTCACTCTATTGTTATTTCAATAACAAAAAGAATATAATTTTGCAGAAATTTATAAGCCATGAATTTATCACACATCGAACACATCGGGATTGCAGTTAAGAGTTTGGAAATCAGTATTCCTTACTGGGAAAAAGTATTCGGCCTAAAGTGCTATGCCATCGAAGAAGTTGCCGACCAGCGCGTAAAAACCGCTTTCTTTATGGTAGGCCAAACCAAGATAGAATTGCTCGAAAGCACCGACCCCGAAGGCCCGATAGGAACATTCCTCGAAAAGAAAGGCGAAGGCATTCACCATATAGCTTTTGCGGTAAAAGATATTGATTCTGCTTTGACAGAAACCGAAGCCAACGGCGTAAGACTTATTGACAAAGTTTCCCGCAAAGGAGCCGAAGGCATGAGCATTGGTTTCCTTCACCCAAAATCCACATTTGGCGTTTTGACCGAACTTTGCGAGAAAAGGAATCTGGAAGAATAGGGGTTCCGGGTGATAATAAATAAGTATCGAGTGTTAAGTGCCGAGTGCCGGGTGCCGAGTGCCGAACCAACGAGCAAAAGCGGTGTTCGGAACATCAATAGAAATTTCCTGAACAATGAAACCAAAAAGTATATAAGCAATGACAATTGAAGATAAAATCAAGCAACTACTTGATAAACGTGATCTTGCAAAACTGGGTGGTGGCCAGAAACGCATTGATTCCCAGCACAAAAAAGGGAAACTCACCGCCCGCGAACGCATTGATTTATTGCTCGATGAAGGCAGTTTCGAGGAGTTCGATATGTTTGTTTCGCACCGCTGCACCGATTTTGGCATCGAAAACGAAAAATACCTCTCTGATGGTGTGGTTACCGGTTATGGTACAATTGATGGCCGTTTGGTATATGTTTTTTCGCAGGATTTCACCGTTTTCGGTGGTTCCCTAAGCGAAATGTATGCCAAGAAAATATGCAAGGTAATGGATCAGGCCATGAAAGTTGGTGCTCCCGTAATAGGGATCAACGATTCGGGTGGCGCACGCATACAGGAAGGCGTTCAAAGTTTGGCTGGTTATGCCGAAATTTTCCAACGCAACATTATGGCTTCGGGCGTAATACCTCAATTATCGGCGATTTTTGGACCTTGTGCAGGTGGAGCCGTTTACAGCCCGGCTCTTACCGATTTTATAATCATGAGCAAAACAAACAGTTACATGTTTGTTACAGGTCCTAAAGTTGTAAAAACCGTTACCGGCGAAGTAGTTACTGACGAAGAACTTGGTGGAGCAATGGTTCATGGTTCAAAATCGGGAGTTTCGCACTTTGTGGCCGAAGATGAACAGGAAGGGATTTTACTTTTGCGTAAATTGTTGAGCTATCTTCCACAAAATAATCTCGAAGATCCGCCTCTTGTTCCTTGTATTGATCCAATTGACCGTTTGGAAGAATCGTTGAACCACATTGTTCCCGAAAACCCAAACAAGCCTTATGATATCAAGGATGTAATCCATGCCATTGCCGATAACAACGAATTCCTTGAGGTTGCCCGCCACTTTGCCCCGAATATCGTTACCGGTTATGCACGTTTCAACGGAATGTCAGTCGGCATTGTTGCCAACCAGCCAAGTTATTTGGCAGGTGTGCTCGATATAAACGCTTCGCGCAAAGCAGCACGTTTTGTCCGCTTTTGCGATGCCTTCAATATCCCAATCCTAACCTTGGTTGATGTTCCTGGATTCCTTCCTGGAACGGCACAGGAATATGGCGGTATCATTATACATGGTGCAAAACTCTTGTATGCGTATGGCGAAGCAACAGTTCCAAAAGTAACCGTTATCCTTCGCAAAGCGTATGGAGGAGCGTATGATGTGATGAGTTCCAAGCATTTACGTGGCGACATTAATTATGCCTGGCCATCAGCCGAAATTGCCGTTATGGGGCCAAAAGGTGCAATCGAAGTGCTTTACAATAAAAAACTAGCCGAAATCGAAGACAAAACGATTAGGGAGGATTTGTTTCACAAATATGAGGAAGAATACAAAACCAAATTTGCAAATCCTTATGATGCTGCAAGTTATGGATTTATTGACGATGTTATAGTTCCCCGCAACACTCGATTCAGGGTAATACGCGCATTTCAGGCGTTGGCAACCAAAAAGGACACCAACCCAGCCAAAAAACACTCAAATCTGCCATTATGATGCTGTCAACCTTATTAGTTGTAGAATCCGGTAACCGGGTACGCGGTGCGGCTGCAGAGGAATTTGGCAAGATGGATCCCACAGGTATTGCCATGACTATTATTGCTATGTCGGTGGTTTTCGTTGCTTTGATTTTTTTGTACCTCACTTTCAAATACATTGCCAAACTGTATAATGTTGATTTGAAAAAGCGTTTCAGGCAAAGCCGCCCCAATGAAATGGTTCCCGAAGTTCTCGAAGACATACCAGGGGAAACCTTGGTCGCCATTTCGTTGGCTTTGCATTTGTACGACCAGGAAGTACAAGGTTTGGAAGATGCCGTGATGACATTTAAAAACGCGTCAAAAACCTATTCGCCATGGAGTTCTAAAATTTATGGCTTGCGCAGGACACCAAACCATTAATACCATGAACTTTCCGGATTGAGAAATCTAGAATAAAAGTCAATCATCAGGTTTTACCTGAAACAAAAAAATAAATATTCACACATGAAGAACTTTAAATTCACTATAAATGGCAATGCTTACGATGCCGAAATTGTTGGTATCGAAGAAAATACCGCCGAAGTTTCGATTAACGGAGTAACCTACACGGTTGAGATTGACCGAAAAACACAGGCCATCAAAACACCAAAATTGGTTCGGACAATAGCTGTGCCTTCAACAGATTCACATCCAGCGGTATCAAAAACGGCAAACCCCGCTGGCCCGAAAGGAACCGGCAGCATCAAATCGCCTTTGCCCGGGGTTATCCTCGAAATTTATGTGCGCGAAGGCGATATGGTAAAAATAGGGCAGAAGCTTATTATGCTGGAGGCCATGAAAATGGAAAACAACATAAACGCCGATAAAGAAGGACGGGTAAACTCCCTCAAAGTAGGCAAAGGCGACAGTGTTATGGAAGGTGATATTCTTATCGTAATCGGAGAATAACGACATGGATACTTCAGGAAATTTCCGGACATTCTTGTCCGATCACCTTAACCAGTTTCTGGAATATACCTCCTTCGCCAACTTTACTGTGGGTCATGTGATTATGATTATGATAGGATTGGCTTTTATTTATTTGGCAATAGCCAAGGAATATGAGCCTATGCTGTTGATACCGATCGGGTTTGGTATGCTGGTTGGCAATATCCCATTCTGGGGAGCCGAGTACATTGATAGCACCAACCCAAGTAACCTACAGATTGGTATTTATCAGGAAGGCAGCGTATTAAACTATCTTTACTATGGTGTAAGGCAAGGTATTTATCCGCCATTGATTTTCTTGGGAATCGGGGCTATGACCGACTTTTCGGCTTTGATTTCCAATCCAAAGTTGATCCTTATCGGTGCCGCTGCCCAATTAGGGATTTTTGGTGCTTATGCAGCAGCTCTGGCATTAGGTTTCCCTCCTTCCGAAGCCGGTGCAATTGGCATTATTGGAGGAGCCGATGGACCAACTGCAATTTTCCTTGCTTCTAAACTGGCACCTGATCTTGTTGGTGCAATTGCCGTTTCAGCCTATTCGTACATGGCTTTGGTTCCTGTAATCCAGCCGCCGATTATGCGTTTGCTTACCACAAAAAAGGAACGCCTTATCCGCATGAAACCACCGCGTACCGTTTCGAAACTCGAAAAAATACTTTTCCCCATAATCGGGATGCTGTTCACTTGTTTCATCGTTCCATCCGGTTTGCCATTACTTGGAATGTTATTTTTTGGCAATTTGTTGAAAGAGAGTACAGTTACAAAACGTTTGGCCGATACTGCCAAAGGGCCGATGATTGATATTGTTACCATCCTGATTGGCTTAACCGTGGGTGCATCAACACAGGCGACTACTTTCCTCACTGCCAAATCGGTTGGAATATTTGCCCTTGGCGCTGCTTCGTTTGTTATTGCAACTTTTGGTGGCGTTATGTTTGTAAAAATAATCAACCTTTTCCTGAAGGAAGGCAACAAAATGAACCCGTTGATTGGAAATGCCGGCGTTTCGGCAGTGCCCGACAGTGCGCGGGTTTCGCAGGTTGTAGGGCTTGAATACGATAAAACAAACCACCTTTTGATGCATGCCATGGGTCCCAATGTGGCTGGCGTAATCGGGAGTGCAGTAGCTGCCGGGGTTTTGCTCAGTTTCCTTTTTTAACCGAAAGCATTTATATTCAATTCTTCAAAAAGAAAAGCTCCAATTATCCGGGGCTTTTTTTATTTTTACAAATCTGTAATTGCAAATCATTAATTATATAACATACTCATAACATGCTTATTATAGGGATTGCAGGCGGTTCGGGATGCGGTAAAAGTACCGTTGTGCGCGAAATCATAAAACGCCTGCCCAAAAATTCGGTTGCTGTAATTCCACAGGATGCGTATTACTGGGACAATGGCAATCTTTCGCCTGAAGAAAAACTTAAAATAAACTTCGACCATCCGAACTCCATCGAATGGAGCCT
This sequence comes from uncultured Bacteroidales bacterium, assembly GCA_903946925.1. Taxonomy (GTDB): domain Bacteria; phylum Bacteroidota; class Bacteroidia; order Bacteroidales; family UBA4417; genus UBA4417. The sequence continues at coordinate 21,820 of CAJAXK010000052.1, forward strand.
TTTGATTGAACATATTGATGCCTTGCGCCGAGGCGAAAGCATCGAAATGCCTGTGTATTCCTACATTAGCTGTGCGAGGCAAAAAGAAACGGTAAGGATTGAACCCCGAAAGGTTATTATTATCGAAGGGATTCTGATTTACAGCGACCCTAAATTGACCAAACGATTGGATATTAAAGTGTTTGTAGATGCCGAAAGCGACGACAGGCTTATGCGCATTATCCGCCGCGACACTGTTGAACGTGGCCGCGATGCCATGCAGGTACTCGAACATTACACCCGTTGGGTAAAACCGATGCATCTTCAGTTTATAGAACCCACAAAACGCTATGCCGATATTATCGTACCTCAAGGTGGCGAAAATAAAGTTGCAATTGATATCCTGGCATCGAGGATAAAGATGAAATTAGATTCGGGGGATTAGGGTTTTGGGGTTGGCTGTTTTTTGGTATTTAGGATAGGATTAAAATGCACTTAAATCCTGTTGATTATTTGAATCAAGAACCACTTTCGAAAGAAAAAATCTACAAGTATCAGGAAACCTAATTCTGTTTGGACTCTTTGTTTTTCCGTTTAAAAATGTTAACTAACCTCCTCACCATGAAATTAATCCTCTCACTCACAGTATTTTTTCTGGTTCTATTGAACCTCACTGCCGAAGCCTGTACCTCAATCATCATTTCGGGGAAAAGCACACCGGATGGAAGGCCGATCATGTGGAAAAACCGTGATACCGATACCTACCAGAACGCTATTAAGTATTTCAATGATGGGAAATATTCATCAATTGGGCTTATAGATTCTGATGATCCCAGCGGTGAATCGGTTTGGATTGGCTACAATTCGGCTGGCTTTGCCATTATGAATACTGCTTCTTACAACCTGATAATGAACGATTCCATTGATTTGAAAGACCGTGAAGGGATTGTGATGCGTGAAGCCCTGATGCAGTGTGCCACAGTTGCGGAATTCGAATCTTTTTTAAACAACCATCAAAAACCTTTAGGCGTTGAAGCTAATTTTGGTGTGATTGATGCAGTTGGAGGGGCTGCCTATTTTGAAGTTAGCAACTTCTCTTATAAAAAACTTGATGTGAACGATCCTGCTATAGCTCCAATGGGCTATATGATTCATACCAATTTTTCGTTTACCGGCGATCCAAATTCCGGAAGTGGCCAAATTAGGTACAAAACCGCCGAAGACTTGTTTTATCAGGCAGCACAGCAAAACAACCTCACTGTAAGGTTTATACTTCAGGATGTAAGCCGGTCGCTTTACCATTCGCTAACAAAAACGGATTTGAAAAAAATCTCTTCGGAAAATCCTGACGAGCAGAAATTTATGAACTTCACCGATTTTATCCCTCGCTATTTTTCATCGGCTGCCGTTGTAGTACAAGGTGTAAAAGCTGGCGAAAATGTGGAATTTACAACAATGTGGGCGGTACTTGGTTTTCCACTGACTTCGGTTGTTACGCCTTTGTGGCTTTGCATGGGCGAAAAGCAGCCTGCTTTGGTTACGCTTGATAATACTGGCACAGCGCCACTTTGCAACAAGGCAATCCAATTGAAAAAACAACTTTTCCCTATCAAAAAAAGCTATGGCGAAAATTATATAAATGTCAATGCGCTTTACAATGCCAAAGGAACCGGGATTTTACAAAAATTGAAACCTTTGGATGATATGATTTTTGAAAAAGCAATCAAGAACCTTGATGCATGGCGAAGCAACAAAAACTTCAAGCAGGAAATACCGGAATTTTATCTCTTTATGGATCAGGAAATCGGAAAGCAATACTTCGATTTATTCGGGATTTAGTGGCTGAGTGCATCAAATTCCAATTTTCTTACTACCAAAAAAGCCGCATAATCAAGTTGACATGCGGCTTTTCTATTATTCCCAGGCAGCCTATTTTTCCGAAGGCCTATCGCCTAACATAAGGATTTCGTTGGCAACAATTTCGGCAGTGGTATGTTTTGTGCCGTTTTTGTCTTCCCAATTCCGGTAGGTTATGCGGCCATCAAGGGCAATTTCCTTACCTTTTTTCAGGTACTTTTCGCAAATGGAAGCCAGGTTTCCCCATGCCACAATGTTGTGCCATTCGGTGGAATCTTTCTTGTTTCCATCTTTGTCGGTGTAGCTGTCGCCGGTGGCAAGGCTGAATGTTGCCAGTTTGTTGTCCTTTTCGAGGTTACGGATTTCTGGATCTTGACCAAGGCGGCCAATTAGTTTTACATTGTTTCTTAGCGTGTTCATTTTTTTTAGGGATTAGGGGTTGGGATTTAGGGATTAGTTTGTAGGTCAAAATGCAAAGGGCAAAAGTCAAAAGGCAAAGTGAAGGGGAAAAGGTAAAAGTCAAAAAGCAAAGGGAAAAATTAAAAGTCAAAAAGCAAAGGGCAAAAGGCAAAAGTCAAAGGGAAGGGTAAAAGTTGAAAGGCAAAAAGCAAAGGGCAAAAGGCAAAGTGAAGGGCAAAAGTTAAAAGGCAAAAAGCAAAAGTCAAAGGGAAGGGAAAAAGTTAAAAGTCAAAGGTTAAGAATCAAAGTGAAGGCTCGGGGGTAAATTGTGAAGATGTTTGTTGGCTGTTTTTAGCAATTTTTGATTTTGCTGTTACCACAGATTTTGCAGTTATGTTTGTTAATTCCTTTGATTCATTGAAAATCAATTTTAACAAATCATCATTACAGGCAATTAGATGGGTTTTCATAATCAGCTTTATCCAGAAATGTGATTCGCGGAGTTCCTTTAAAACAATCGCCATTTTATGAATAAAATCAGCTCTGCTTTCTCCCGACCTTGCTTCCTCGAAATTTGCTGCCGATGAAGTTGCGGAACGAAATACCTGACTGTAAATATGTCGGCCCGAATAAGTTTTGCAAAGTTCATTTTCGAGTTTAATAATATTGACCGCAAAGCCCATAAACCGTTCCGACATATTATTTGAGAAATTTTCCATAGCTTCCCTTTTTCCCTGTTTTTCTGTAGTCAGCTTAATATTGGCCTTAACTTTGCCCTTTAACCTTTGCCTTTTGCCCTTTGACCTATTTTTTTACCTCTACATTTGACTTACCAAATATAAGTAGACGTGTCTAAATTGCCAATGGGGTATTCAAGACGCTTGCAAGCATTATTGCTCCATGTTCGGTAAAAGCAAATGGGTTTGAAGGGGAAAATTTTATCTTCGACAGGTGGTCGCAATTTGCGACCACCTCCAGCTTTTCTTCATCAGATAATTGAAACATGAAATCAGTTGGGAAACGGCTTAGATTCCTTTTGACCTGCTCATTCAACCTTTTGGTTTTTACACCATAAATATCGGCAAGATCAATATCGAGCATTACTTTTTGCCCCCTGAAAATAAAGATTGCTTTTTCAATCCGACCTTCAATTTTTGAACCAGTGTTATCCATCTCTGAAAGCATCTTGTCATAATTTTTAACTTTGACCTTTGCCTTTAGCCCTTTTACCTTACTTCTTGTTTTCGTTGTTACCAACAAACAAAAGTTCACTGGCAACAATCTCGGTGCTTATGCGCTTTGTGCCGTTTTTATCTTCCCAATTGCGGTAGGTAAGACGACCGTCAATGGCTATTTCTTTGCCTTTTTTCAGGTATTTTTCGCAAACGGTTGCCAAGTTTCCCCACACAACAATATTGTGCCATTGGGTTTGTTCCTGCTTGCTACCATCTTTTGCCGTGTAGGTGTCGCTGGTTGCGAGGCTGAAGGTTGCTACTTTGTTTCCTTTGTCCAGGTTTTTAACTTCTGGATCCTGACCGATGCGTCCGATCAATTTTACTGAGTTGCGTAATGTGTTCATGGTGTTGTGTGTGTTAAGTGTTAATTAATAAGGATTTCAAAAAGTGTTTTTTTCGTCAAGCGGGATGTTCCCGATTTGATGAAGCAAAGGTATGGTGGCTTTTTTGGGTGATTCGGTTAATAAGTATTTGTATTCGGATAAAAGTATTTGTAATCGTTTGTTGTCGTTTGTAATTGGAAATTGTATATCTTTACAATCTTGTAACGAATTAAATATCTGCTGATTGAAAATTGACAGTCAGAAAGTGGATATTTTAAGCACTAAAATTTCTAATTTTCGAAAACGGAAACCAAATTTTATAAAATCTCTCAAAACCCGAAAAATGGAAAAAAATTGCCTCGATTGTGGTGAACCCATCACCGGAAGGATGGATAAGAAATTTTGTTCGGATATGTGCCGCAACAATTACAACAACCGCTTGAATAGCGAAACCACCAATTATGTGCGGAACATTACTAACATCCTTCGTAAAAACCGGCGGATCCTTTCGGAACTTATACCGCAAGAAGGGAAAATAACCCTGCACAAGGATAAGTTAGTTAACAAAAGTTTCAATTTCAATTACTTCACGCATTTATACACTACCCAAAAAGGAAGTTCTTACCGCTTTGTTTACGAATACGGTTACTTGCCCTTGGACAACGATTTTTATATGTTGGTAATCAGGGAACAGAAATTATAATTTGCATTAGCCGCCAATGACTATTTTGCAAACTATTCAAAATCAATTGGCAAGCACTGCAATTTGAGAGCGCAAGCATATACAAATGAACTAATTTCCTCTATTTTCAAGACTCATCTACCATGATATTCATAAAAAAATACCTTAATTATAAAACCATACGTGCCCACCTAATCATCACTTTTGGGCTATTGTTAACCGCGGTTGCCTGGACTGCTTTTCTGATTCCTGCAAAAATTACCGGCGGTGGCATTACCGGGGTTTCGACACTGATATTTTATGCATCAGGATTCCCTTTGGGTATCAGTTATTTGATAATCAATTCGATACTTATTCTGTTTGCAATAAAAATATTGGGCCGGGATTTTGGTGTAAAAACGGTATTTAGTGTTATTGTAATGTCGGCGCTATTTTCTGTTCTGCAACAATACATTACCAAACCCATAGTGAACGATACTTTTTTGTCGACCGTATTAGGTGGTATTTTAGGTGGCGCCGGTATTGGAATCGTGTTTTCACAGGGCGGTAGCACAGGGGGCACTGATATTGTTGCTATGATAATTAACAAATACCGCAATATCAGCCCTGGGCGGATTATACTTTATATTGATGTTTTTATAATCGCTTCATCCTACCTGATTTTTCAGTCAATCGAGAAAATTGTGTATGGCTATGTGGCAATGGGGATAACATCCTATACCATTGATTTACTGTTTACCGGATCCAAGCAATCGGTACAGATTTTTATATTTTCGAAAAAATACAACGAAATAGCTGAACGGATTGGAAAAGAAGTACAAAGAGGGGTAACAATTATTGACGGTAAAGGATGGTACACAGGAGAACAAACCAAAATCCTTTTTGGTAATGGTAAAAAAACCCGAAGCCAGCCAAATTTTCAGGATTATAAAAGAAATGGATAAAGATGCTTTTATGTCGGTAAATAATGTAATGGGCGTTTATGGGAAAGGGTTTGAAACGATAAGGATGTAAGGTTTTTTACAAAGATGAGTCCACTCCGAAAAGTCTTTTTTAGCCACAAAGCCACTAAATCTCTAAGTTTCACAAAATTTATAGTATTGATTAACAACACTCTGTGTGCCTCTATACACTCTGTGCCTCCGTGGTTTTCTTTTTTAGTCTTTTCGGAGTGGACTCAAATCTATATGCGACTACTCAACCCGTGCCGAGTTAAAAATAGGATCTGAGCAAATTGCAACCCCCAACAAAGGTCGAAATTTTATCTACAGTCCTATTTTAGTAAAGTAGTATTACCTATAAAACTGTATTTTTGTAATCGGTTCATTAATCGCGGATTTGTAGCACTTCTGGCCGCTATGTTTCAGTTAATGCCTCTGTTTAAATCCATCTTAACACCTACTATTTATCACATCCAAAACCTAAACTGCCTTAAAATATGGATACGCTGATTAAAAATCTTCAGTCAGAAATAAAAGAACTTCCAAACCGGAAAGAAATTCTTGCAAACATTCTTAGTCTCCTCGATTTAACAACCCTCGAAGGCTCAGACAACAACGCCCGTATTGAAACGCTTTGTAACAAAGCTCTGAGCTTCGGTTCGCATGGGCTTCCATTACCTGCTGCCGTTTGCGTTTATCCACCTTTTGTAAAACATGCAAAAACACTATTGGCTGGAAGTGGTGTGCATGTTGCTTCAGTTGCGGGTGCATTTCCCTCGGGACAATTGCCGCTGCACTTGCGCGTAAATGAGTGCGAATATGCGGTTGCCGAAGGTGCCGATGAAGTGGATATGGTTATTTCGAGGGGAACCTTTCTTGCTGGTGACCATAAATTTCTTGTTGACGAAGTTGCTGCCATGAAACAAGCTTGCGGCAAGGTACACCTCAAAGTAATCCTCGAAACAGGAGAGCTTGTAACCGAATCCAATATTAAACTTGCTTCCGAATTGGCTATTGCAGGTGGTGCCGATTTTATTAAAACATCAACAGGCAAAATCCAACCGGCAGCTACCCCCGAAGCAATGGCAATAATGTTGCAAGTGATTAAAAACCATTTTGATAAAACAGGCGTCCGGATCGGGATTAAACCCGCAGGCGGCATTTCAACCCCCGACCAAGCGCTGCTTTATTACCTGCTGGTGAAAAACATCGTTGGCAACGAATGGCTCAACAATAAACTTTTCCGTATTGGTGCCAGCCGCTTAGCCGATGGAATACAAACCGAATTGCAGGGTTAATTTGATCTGTCTATGTGCCTACATCTCCAGAAGTGTTTTACTTATGGTTTTGGTGCAGGTAAAATAGGTAAGTTGCAATAAATACAAAAAGTCGGAACCACCATGGTAAAATCAACTCTGTCAGTTATTTGTGTATGGGTGTTTATGCTGATATCAGCTAACCTAATTGCGCAAACATCGCTTGATACTGCGGTTATTTTTACAATTAAGGATGTTGATGGGGTTACACATCGACTGGACGAATACCTTGAGCAGCAAAAAATTGTGGTTATTGATTTTTTTACCATTACCTGCGGGCCATGTACAACGTATGCCCCGCTCATAAGCGAATCCTACAACCATTTTGGGTGCAACTCTTCAAATGTTGTTTTTCTGGGCATAAACTGGGGAGCCGACAATGCAGGTGTTATCAATTTTGGACTAACATACAACGTTCATTATCCCGAAATCAGTGGTACCGAAGGCAATGGGAACCATGTAGTTGCCGATTATGGCGTGCTTTCGTACCCAACTGTTATCCTTATTTTGCCCAATTATTCAATAGCCGAAAAGTACATTTGGCCACCCACTACCGAACATCTCGACAGCATTGTTGCTGCGTATGGTGGTGTGCAATCTGTGTGTTACACACCTATTTCAAAATACAATAAGTCAAATAGTAACAACAATAAAATCCTTTCAGTAAACCCACAGCCAGCCAGTACTTCCATCGTTTGCACCACATCTGTTAATAGCAGATCCAATTTTGAGGTTTGTTCCCTTTCGGGTGAAATCCTCCTAAAGCATGTTG
>CAJAXK010000053.1 GCA_903946925.1 uncultured Bacteroidales bacterium
AACGACAAAAGTATGGGATTGTGCCATCTCCCATGCCTTGTATTGCGGGAAGATACCTTCGGATTAGAAACACATTGTATTTTTATAGAGCCTTGATTTTTTGTTTACTTTTTGATCAAGCAAAAAGTAAAAAAACTGAAATATTTTGACCAAAGTTTTGGATTTGATGACAGTCAGATAGCACCTCAAAATAAGAATTTGCCGGAAAACATCATATATCCAATTTTGAGGATTAAATGAATATTTTTACCGGCTATTCTGTAACAGGAAGATGCACACGGCACCGTTAAACCGCATATGGTTTATTTCATATTGTGAAAAACATTGATTACATCATCGTCTTCTTCCATTTTTTCGATCAATTTTTCAACATCCGCTTGTTGTTCTTCGTTTAACTCCTTGGTATCGTTGGGTATGCGCTCGAAAGCAAATGTTTTAATCTCAAATTTATTGTCTTCTAAATATTTTTGGATGGAACCAAAATTCTGGAAACCGGCATAAAGCACTATTTCCCCCTCATCAACAAAAATTTCGTCCAGGCCAAAATCAATCATTTCAAGCTCAAGCTCTTCAATATCAATTCCATCCTTCATAGCAACTTTAAAAGTGCATTTGCGGTCGAAGAGGAAATCGGACATACCCGTTGTACCAAGGCTGCCGCCATATTTATTGAAATACATCCTCACATTGGCCACCGTACGGGTTGGGTTATCGGTAGCAGTTTCTACCACCACGGCAACACCATGTGGGGCATATCCTTCGTAAACCACTTCTTTATAATCGGACGAATCCTTTGAAACAGCGCGTTTTATGGCACGATCCACATTGTCCTTGGGCATGTTTTCGCTGCGTGCAGTTTGAATCAACAAACGAAGGCGTGCATTTCCGCCAGGGTCAGGGCCACCTGATTTAACAGCCATTTCAATGTCCTTGCCCAAACGGGTAAAAACCCTGGCCATATTGCCCCAACGTTTCATTTTACGTGCCTTGCGAAATTCAAATGCTCTCCCCATAGTATGTTTTCTTATTGTAAAGGTTATTGTTTTTTGATTCAGGAAGCAAAAGTACTCCGAATCTGTTAATCCTAAGCCATGCTGTTCAAAAATGTGTTGATAATGGCCTCAGTTTGTTAAATGGGATTCCGGTTTTATTAGCTACTTGGTTTGTTATTTTTTCACAAAACGATTGCTTGTAGAATATCCGTTACCAATAATTACCAAAGTATAAATACCTGGTTTTAAGTTGCTAACAGAGGTTGAAAAAACTGATTGCATTATTGGGATTTCCAATACATTGAGCTTTTGGCCTAACATATCAAGTATAAATGCTTTAGTTGCATTGTTTACACCCATCATCTTGATGTTCAAAATATCTTCAACAGGGTTCGGGAAAAGTAGAAGCTCTGAATAATTGTTAGGGTTATCGGAGGTAGAAGCTGTCGAAATTTGCTGCAAAGTGGCTTCCCTCCGTTTTGTCAGGAAAGGTTTAATCCCATAAGGTGTATGGTAATCAATTTTTTGTGTAAAACCATTATGGAAATCGGCAATGGTATATCCATAATCAAGTGTGCGGTAAATGTCTGCAATTGCAGCTTCTGTTATCAAGGTTTCGAGCGAATCAATATGTGGGAAAACTTTGTTCAAATCGAGCGTTTCATTCGTAATTGTATCTAAATATTGCTGGTATTTGATTTTAAAACGTGGGATTGCGAGTATTTTTTCTGCTAATGGCCTTGGGTCGGCGTGGTTGTACCAATCGAGGCAATTACGGCTTGTCCAATTCTGGCTAACCCAATCTACGCCAAAAGTGTTATCTGTATCGTAACTTATAAATTCAAATTTATCGGTCAGCGGATTATGGTAAAGGAAGTAATTGTTGCTATTATACATGTAGTCGTCCCAGTTTCCTGTGGCAACATCAATGGCAAAAGCTTTCAGCAAGACATCTACATTCAATTTTTGCTCTATAAGCAAAGCGAAACTTGAATCAGCCGGGCTGTTGAGCAACGTTATCAGTTCAACCAGGTCGGAATAATTGTCTTCGGTTTCGTTTGTTTGCAGGTCGTAAGCCCGTCCACCGGTAGAAGAAGCACTGCCGATATTTTTGTAATAATGTTGGCCGCTACCATGAAAAACCAAATCAGCAGGATAAGTGCATTTATAAAGATTCCCATTTTTGTCGCCATAAACCCTCAGAAGCCAATCTTTATCAAACTCTTCCAGATTTGTATAAAGCCCATAGTAGGTTTGGTTAATGAACAATTTTACAAAATTCGTGCGGCGTTCGGGCATACCAGCCTTTTTCCATACATCATAAAATAGTTTCTCACGAATCATAGTTGGGTCGTTATGCTGCCCATTGAGGTTTATTTTCTTAACTCCCTGGTACCTTCGGGATGGTTCGTACTCGTTAAAGCTTATTTTAAACGATTTCTTTTGCGAAAACCTGGAAGTATTTCCCCGAAGCCTGAAACCTACATCCGACAAAGTATCCCTACCGATTTGGTAATCATAAATAAACAAGGCTTTAAAATAATGATCTGAAAGCACATCGTTATAAATAACCGCTAAAGAATCAGCCGGTATTTCGATAAAAACCGAAGAAACTTTTGTGTTATCAAAGAGTGTGGATTGCGGATATGTTTCAGTAAATGAAAATAATATGAGCAAAAAAGCAAGAATTAGTTTTCGCATAAGCAGGATGGTGATAAAGCAAATCTTTTTTTTAGCCAATGTTAACATTGCTGCGCTTATTGCCACCTCTAATGAAATTATTTTGGAGGTTAAATAAATGTTGCCGCCCAACAATACCGACTGTTACACAAATTTACGAAATTGAAGGCAAATTACTGTGCAAAACAGCAGGGTTTAGCTTAGAAGCGTTATATAAATACCAGTGATAATTGCGGTTGTAATTACGCCACTGATATTGGCACCAATTGCATGAGGAAGGATAAAAGCTTGTGGATTTACTTTCGAAACTTCTTTTTGTGCAACCTTGGCTGTTGTGGGTACACAGCTTACGGCAGCAATACCAATGGTTGGGTTGTATTTTTTGCCCGAAAGGAAATAGAGGATATAACCGCCTAAAATCCCGCCAATCCCCGAAATTAACAAAGCGGTGATTCCTAAAATCAAGAGTATTAAGATTTTTGGGTCGAGCAAGAGGCTTGCATCGCACAAAACACCTAAAAGTAAGCCTAATAAAAAGGTTGAACCATAAAGCAAAGACCCGGAGATGAAGTTCAACAAATTAGTCAAGCCCGATTCTTTTATGGCAACTCCAACAAAAAGTGATAGGAATAGGGGGGAAGCTACTGGAAACAGAAACGAAAGCACTGTACAAATCAAAACCGAAAAAGTGAGTTTCATGCCTGAATTTATTGGTTTCTTTTTGCGTTTTGGCGGCTCAGGTTTTATTCCACGGATGTGTTTAGGAATCATTAACCTAATCAAATACGGATAGCCACCGTATGTTAAACCGAGGTATAAATATGCAACTACCGTAATCGGGACAAAAAGATGTTTCGCAAGGCTTAATGATGTAAACAATACCATTGGCCCATCAGCGCCTCCAACCATGGCAATGGAGGCAGCTTCTTTGATGTTCAGTCCAAAATAGATGGCAATTGGGATGGTTAAAAAAGTGCCCAATTCGCCAAACATGGCCAAAAACATGCTCGAAAACGGCCTGTCCAACAAATAACTAACATCAAGCATAGCTCCAATGCCCATGAATACAAAACATGCAATAAGCCCGTTGCTGAACATGAGTACATAAATGGGTTGCAAAAAGTCGATTTGCATAATATTCATCAACTGATCCGGATCGCTTATCATAGGATCCAAAAATAAATTTCCCATCGTGCCATCGGGCATAAACATAACACCGGCATTTATTGCTGCCATTCCAATCCCCATCGGAATCATCAACAGTGGTTCCAGGATTCCTCTTTTTCCAAGATAAACAAGTAAAGCTCCCAAAATCATTAAGCCAAAGCGGGCAATTATGATGGTTGGACTGGAAGCGGCAATAGTACCAAACCCTTGAAACAATTTGAAGAAGTCAATATTTTCCATTTTGCTTGTATAAAATTAAATATTCTTATGTTTTTTTGTGTTACGCTTGCGGCGCACAAGAGGTTTTAGCTCACCGTGATAATCTTCCGAAGGCTCAAATTCCTCATTAATTCCTTTGTAGAAGTCAAATAATTCAGGATGGACTTCGTGTTCAACTTCTTCAGAGATAATTATTAGTTTCTGGTCATGGATTTTGTGGATCCTTTGCGCACGCCGGACCATATTTTTCGATTTTTCATCAAAAAAGCTGTTAACTCTAACCGAAGTAAGCAGTCTGCGTATCCAGTAAATCAATAACGCCACCACCATTGCTATTACAAAGGATAGGATGAACATTATCAAGGTTTTTATAAATACAGTTCCCATAAAGTATTGGACTTAATCAGATTAGAAAGAAGAAAACCTCCTTGGTTTGAGGGTGCAAAATTAGATTATTAAATAGAGTAAATATGATAAATAATTGACAAAATATCAATTTAGAAATCGTATAAATAAATTTATAATATGCAGTTATACAGCATTATATGAAAATATAAAATATGCAATATATTAAATTTATTTTGAAAGTATAAAAGTACCTGGAATAAACGGTTCATAAAATAATTTGGCACCACGGTTAATTTATCGGAAACTATATTTTTGTTTTGATTCAGGAAATAGAAGTCAGGAGTTTGCACATAAACCCCTGAATTTCCGGGTTTGGCAGCATGGATGGACTTCAGCCTGAGCTAAATAGAACGCTTACAGAAACAAATATTCATTACAAGAAATAAATAAATGAGTCCACTCCAATAACCTAAAAATTTAGAACCGCCACTAAGCGGTGTGCTGAGCCTGCCGAAGCAGCACTATGACGCAAAGGTTCACAAAGCATTGTTATTCATAGTTATAGACTTAGTGAACTTAGCGAAGCGATATCACGAATTCCTTTAAAAACAAGCAATTATAAGTAAACTTAGAGGCTTTGTGCCTTTGTGGCAAAAAAGACTTTTCGGAGTGGACTCAATACATGAGAAAATCGGTACATAAATGACTAATTGAGGTTGGGTAAATGTGCGATGATTCATGAAAACCTAATCAATAACCTATTTAAAATCAAGTATATAAATTTGTAGATATTATAGTTGGCATATTTATGGACAAACTGTTTCTGTAGTAATTGCCTGCCTGCACCCCTTTTCGGGAAGAATAGACAGAATAATTGTACCTTTGCCCCCGAATAATCAAAGATGTTCGAGAACCTAAACCAACCATATCCTTTCAATAACAACTTCAAGCATACCTTGCGTACTATTGCATTTGTGTGTATGGGTTTTATGTTGATTATGCTTTATTTCCAGCCCTTTGGCATCAATTTCCTGGCATCTCCAAAAGATGGCTATTTTGTTCTGGTTATAGGCTTGGTAAGTGCTGGTATTTTTTTCTTTAGCACGATATTTATCCCGGGTTTATTCCCAAAATTGTTTGAATCGGCGGGATGGACTATACGTAAGGAATTGATATGGAATGTGGGAATGTTTGCTATCCTTATTGTAGGGTTTACTGTTTCAGCAATGGTTTTTGATATTTCGACTATGAAATCCCTCACCATATTCCGTTCGGGCGCTTTAGCATTATTACCTTTGATCCTATTTAATTTATCGAATTATAATAATTCGTTGAAAACTAAGGTAGTGCAGGTTATTGATTCGGGCCGTCATTGGCTTGCCGAAGAACGTAAAAATTCGCACCACGTTACTGATGAGCATATTAGGATTGAATCGGAAAACGGAAAGGAAGTTTTTGAAGCTGATTTGAAAGACATTATCCTGATACAATCCGCAAGTAATTACATCGAGATTTATACAATCCAAGGTGCTGCTATCCGCAAAGCTTTGGTTCGGCAGACATTGAACGGTGTAGAGGTGTTATTATCAAAATTCAATAATATTAAACGCTGTCATAGGTGTTGCCTTGTTAATATTAACCAAATTTCAAAATTGTCGGGTACATCGCCCAATTACAGCCTCGAAGCATTCAAGCTCGATTTTGGTATCCCAATTTCACGTCAATATGTAGCTTCTTTTCGCAAGCTTCTTTCAACAAGATAAAGTTAAAACAACCAGATTTTTTCATTTTTCCACCCAAATCAGGCTTTAAAAGCAAATTGATTTGTTAATTTGGAGCATATTTTACATGCGTTTCGTCCCTTGGCAACCTGCATTTCGTCCCTAAACCATACGATTCCGCCCTTTTTATACCATGTAACCCATTTTTGTGAATATAAAAATCATCAGCAGTACTTTTGTAATATTGAATGGCGGTATTGTGATAGGTCGCCGAAACGAAGCTTGATTCCAATTCAGCAGGCATTTTCCAAAAATAATCATTTCCAAGAAAAATTTAAACATGAAAACATTGAACATTGGTGGTTTGAAAGTTCCAAGTTGTATTGTGCAAGGTGGAATGGGAGTGGGTATCTCTCTTTCGGGATTGGCATCGGCAGTTGCAAACGAAGGTGGTGTTGGTGTAATTTCAGCAGCAGGTTTAGGCATGTTGCATAAAGACCCTTCTCAGGATTATCTGGGAAACTGTATTTCTGGTCTAAGAACTGAAATACGGAATTCAAGGCTTAAATCTTCTGGAATAATTGGTGTGAATATAATGGTGGCACTTTCCAATTACGAGGATCTTGTGCGCACCTCAATTGAGGAAGGGGTTGATATTGTAATTTCCGGTGCCGGGCTTCCGCTCGATCTGCCTAAGTTCCTTACCCCAAATTGCAAAACCCGGCTTGTTCCCATTGTTTCGTCGGCCAGGGCAGCAGCGTTGATATGCAACAAGTGGCTTGCCAATTACAATTACCTTCCCGATGCCATTATTGTTGAAGGCCCAAAGGCTGGCGGTCATTTGGGTTTTAAATTGGAGCAAATTTTTGACGAAAACTTTTCACTCGAAAAACTTATCCCCGAGGTAGTTTCAGTAGTGAGCAGTATTTCGGAGGTGAATGGGAAAGAAATCCCGGTTATTGCTGCCGGTGGCATATATTCAGGTTCCGATATGCTGAAAATCATGCGCTTGGGTGCTTCGGGTGTACAAATGGGAACCCGATTTGTAACAACGGATGAATGTGATGCTTCGCTTGAGTTTAAGCAAGCCTACTTAGATGCAAAAAAAGAAGATGTAATGATCATTAAAAGCCCTGTCGGGATGCCTGGTAGGGCCATTAAATCACCTTTCCTCGATGAAGTTATTGCGGGGAAACGCCAACCCAAAACCTGTCCGGTTAATTGTATCCGAACCTGCGACATTAATACGGCACCTTACTGTATAATTGCCTCGCTCACTTCAGCTTTACGTGGAAATTTCCGCAGAGGTTATGCTTTTGCCGGAAGCAATGTATGGCGTACCAACAAAATTATTCCTGTGCGGGAGCTAATGGAAACTATACGTAAGGAGTATTTAGCTTACTTAAAGAAAGATGAATTGGTATTTGTTAATGCCGGACCACTTTAAAAAATGGATTAAAAACCAAATGAAATAGTTATATAAATCCCTGTATTTTAAATAATGCAGGGATTTTGTTTTGGCATAAGTTTGACTCAGATTATTCTGATTTTCTTAAACCATGATTAAAATATTAGTAATTATTCACCCTTAACATGAATACCGAAGAAAGTACCATTTTAATTGAATAAGGCATTTAAGCTTTAGGCTTTTAGGGCTTTGCTAATCAAAAAATGCTTGATTTTACTCTACAATAGCGAATAGGAAGATGAACCCTAACACCCAACCCCCAAATCCTAACACCTAAAAGTTAAATACTCTAATTTATACAAATATATGATTATCAGCTTCTTATATTTCTGAAAAATCTTCCGATTTAGGGAATGAATTCAGCACATCCATAGCTATTTGTGGTAGTTGGTTCCTCAACTTCCTCAATTTTGTATCAATCCAAGCCCCGTCAACCGTAATTATAGCACAGGTTTTGCCCTGCTGATTCAAAAGAAGATGCTCGATCGTCCAGCGCGATGCATCAGGTTTCATTTTTGATATTTTTGTACTGATGCTAATCTCGTCCGCAAAACGGATTTCCCTTTTAAACACACATTCTTCCCGAAACACTACAGGTCCAAAATTCTGTTCCTGCATCAATTGGAGTGTAAGCCTGGAATTTTCCAATATTTCTATGCGGTGTTGTGCCCCAAAGTCATAATAAACACTGTGCCTCAGATGAAAATTTGGGTCAATATCGGCCCAACGGATTGATATTTGTTTTGTAAATGGGTTAATTCTCGTAGGCTGCTATAAGGTGAAAAGTTTTTATCCCGTCATTTATCATCAAAAATCCCAATGTAGGCTGAACCAATGAGACAGACTCAAAATTGATATCATATATGTTTTAAAATGGGAACCAATATCCAACCAGTCTTTTCCTTTCGGTAAGTTTTTTTAGATTCCATACTTCAATTTTTCAGGTTTCCTTTATGGTTATCACTTGCCGCTGAAATTTTACAACATCCCCTGTCCGCAGTTTCTTTCGTTTCTGGTATTCAACCTGATTGTTTACAACAACTTCGCCATCCACAATGCGTTGGTTGGCTTCGCCGCCTGTATCCACAAGCCCTAATAACTTCAGGAGTTGGTTTAGTTGGATGTATTCGTGGCCTATTAGTTCAAATTCCATCTTTTTTAAGGGGTTGGGGGTTTGGGATTGCGGATTGCGGATTGTGGATTGCGGATTACGGATTTTGGATTGCGGATTGCTGATTACGGATTGCTGATTACGGATTTTGGATTTTGGATTGCGGATTTCAGATTTCGGATTCTGGATTGTGGATTTCGGATTTCGGATTGTGGATTGTGGATTTCAGATTACAGATTTCGGATAGGGAATTTATTTTCCGTTTTCACTATTTTCTATTCACTATTTTCTATTCACTATTTTCTATTCTCCTTAAACTATTCACTCATTGGCTTTCTCGGTAAAATATATTTATTGTACAAAAGCAATCCAATAATGGTCGCAACACCTATCAGACTGAAAATAAACCATAAAACACCGGGTTGATGAAGTTTGTCAACAAAATGAACGTACAATGTAGCTCCCAATATCCCGCCAATCCCGCTCCCAATTACACCATAAAGGAATGCATATCCCTGGTACAATGCTTTTTTGTCGGCAGGTGCAATCAAACCAACATAAGAAATAAATTTTGGGTGTGCCGTCATTTCACCAATCGAAAATATTACAATCCCACCGATAAAAACCCACGAATAGGTTGAAAGCGAAAGGATGGCCATCCCAATTGTGCCTAATGCAATACCGGCAATCATAGTCGGCAGTGCAGGTGTTTTGCGTACAATACTCGAAACCAGCAATTGCAAAAGTATTATACATCCCGAACTGATTACGGTAACGTGTTCGGTATCAAATTTCCATGATGGTTCGGAAACAAAAAGCCCAAGAAAAGAATTCACCGCGTTGTTTACCGGGGTCATATCAATATAATCCTTCAGGTACCAGAGCACGGTATCGAACATTTGAAAATACATGATCCAAAACCCCGAGTAAATAAAAATCATCAACAGGAAACGGTAATCTTTCAATACGAGGAAAATACCTTTAAAAACATCTATCAGGGGTTTTGTGCTTTTGGGCCGGGGTGGCTCGCGGTAAACAAATATATTCAGCAGCAGCATGGAACCTGTACCCACGGCAGCCATCACAAAAATATAGCTCCATCCGATACTTTTCAGGTATGGAACCAGCAGAAGAGGGAAAATAAATGCACCCAGGTTTATGCTCCAATAATAAATCCCAAAACCAAGCGACGAATTGCTTTCATCCGTAACTCTTGCAATTGTGCCCGAAATAATGGGCTTAAAAAACCCAGCCCCAATAGCCATAAGTATCAGGCTAAGAAATACCATGCTATACGATGTGGACAAACTGGTGAAAAAATATCCTGTACTCATCACCGTGAAAGCCATCATCAGGGTTTTACGGTAGCCAAACCTATCGGCCAAAGCCCCGGCCAGTATTGGCAGGAAATAGAGCAAAGGTGTAATCGTGCTTTTAATTACCCCAACGCTTTCTTTCGAAAATCCCAATCCGCCTTCGGGAATGCTCAATACCAGATAAACCGAAAGCACCGACATGACCCCATAGTAAGAGCCACGTTCAAAAAACTCCATGGTTATTACAGTCCAGAAACTCCGTGGAAACGATTTCATGCCTGGCTTATTCTTTGTGGCTTTCGGATTATTCATATTGGTTATTCTAGTTAAATGTTCTCATGCAAAAGAAAGAAAAATAGTGATACTGTTGATTGCTTATTCTTAAACTGTCCGGATTTCTGATTATGGGATTCACCGATTAATAAGCAAGGTTTACAGATGGATTTAATCAACTTGTAGAGAAGCGGCTTAAAAAGTATTGCAATATATTGGTTTTGTTTAATTTAGCAACTTGGATAAGGTTCAAATACATTAAAAATCATTAATAAAACGTTAGATGCAAAATATAGAGAAAAACTTAAAACTAGCCGGGTATTTGATGCTTGTCCTGGGATTATTTCTACTGCTGCTCAATGGGGCAATATACTTTTTCAAACTTCAGGCTCAACCAACTTCCAAGTCTTTCGCAATTATGCTGGTTTGCTTTGGTGCATTGTTGGTTCAAAGGGCGAGGGCTTCCAAATCGTAATACTTTGTTACAAACTGGTTTAAAAAAGGGTGGATATAGCCTACATATTCGGTATTCCCCATGTTTTTAATACCACTTGTAACTTTTTTGTCTGTCAATTGTCTTAATTACCAGTTCCAATTTTATAACAATCCATTTCTAATTCCAGACCTAAAACCTTGCGTATGAAAAAACTGATTTCAAGCTTACCAATACTTATGCTGGCAGTTGTGCTAGGTATTGGCGGATGCAAACAAAAAAATGAAATTATGACAGCTAAACAAATCCCTTTGGAGGATTTTTTCAAGAACCCTGAGAAATCGGGTTATCAACTTTCGCCAGATGGGAAATACTATGCTTACATGGCTCCTTATATGCGGAGGCTGAACGTTTTTGTGCAGGAAATTGGCAAGGATTCTGCCATAAGGCTTACAAGCGATACGGCACGTAACATTTCAGGCTATTTCTGGGGCAACAACAACCGTATCCTTTTCTTGAAAGATACTGGCGGGGATGAGAATTTCAAGCTTTTCGGTGTAAATGTGGATGGTTCCAACCTGATTGGCCTTACCGATTTTCCGAAAGTGAGGACCGAGGTTATTGACGACCTTCCCGAAATAGACGAATTTGTGATTGTGGGTCTCAATAAACGTGTTCCAGAGGTTTTTGACCCTTACCGATTGAATATCAATACAGGCGAATTGACCATGTTGGCCGAAAACCCTGGAAATATCCAATCCTGGATTACCGACCACGAAGGGAAACTCCGTTTGGCAACAGCTATTGTTGATGGTGTAAACACTGCACTTCTTTTCAGGGAAAACGAGAAGGATGAGTTTAAAACTGTCCTGACCACAAGTTTCAAAGAAATGTTGGCTCCGCAATTCTTCACTTTCGACAATAAGAATATTTATGCTTCATCCAACCTTGGCCGCGACAAAGCAGCTATTGTTGAATTTGACCCACGCACGGGCAAAGAGGTAAAAGTGCTGTACGAGAATGCAGATTATGACGTGGATGCTTTATTTTTCTCCAAGGCACGCAAAGTACTTACAGCAGCCCGATATACTTCGTGGAAACGCGAAAGATATTTCTTCGATAAGCAGTTTGAAGATTTGGTTGGCAAAATGAAAAAGGAATTTGGAGATATTGAATTCGGGTTTAATTCGAACACAAAAGCAGAGGATAAGTACATTATCAATACTTACAGTGATAAAACCATGGGTTCCTATTACTTGTATGATGTCAAGACTGAAAAGCTCGATAAAATTTCGGATGTAAGCCCCTGGCTCGACGAAAAGGAAATGGCAAGTATGTTGCCAATCGAATACAAAAGCCGCGATGGGCTGACTATCAATGGATATCTTACCCTTCCTAAAGGTTATACCATGGAAAATGCCAAAAACCTTCCGGTTGTTGTTAATCCTCACGGTGGGCCTTGGTATCGCGATCAATGGGGTTTTAACCCTGAAATACAATTTCTGGCAAACCGCGGATATGCCGTTTTCCAGATGAACTTCCGTGGATCAACAGGTTATGGTCGCAAATTTTGGGAATCTTCGTTTAAACAATGGGGCAAAACCATGCAGGACGATATTACCGATGGTGTAAACTGGCTGATTAATGAAGGCATAGCCGATAAATCGAGGATTGCTATTTATGGAGGCAGTTATGGTGGTTATGCCACACTTGCCGGAATTGCATTTACTCCCGATTTATATGCAGCCGCTGTTGATTATGTGGGTGTTTCCAACCTTTTTACATTTATGAAAACCATTCCTCCCTATTGGAAACCCATGATGGACATGATGTACGAAATGGTTGGCGATCCGATAAAGGACAGTGTTTTAATGCGCGAAGCCTCGCCGGTTTTTCATGTTGACAAGATAAAAACCCCGCTTTTTGTGGCTCAGGGTGCTAACGACCCACGGGTAAACAAAGCCGAAAGTGATCAAATGGTTGATGCCCTTAAAAAACGCGGAATCGAAATTGAATATATGGTGAAAGATAACGAAGGCCATGGTTTCCACAACGAAGAAAATCAATTCGATTTTTACCGATCGATGGAGAAATTTTTGGCAACACATCTTAAAAAAGAAGGAGAACCTGCAAGCAAATAAGTTACTTCTGATTATGTAAATGAAGTCCCGGAATTCTATTTCGGGACTTTTTTTATTTGTCAGACGTATCACAAATAATTCCTGGCGTAAATTGAACAGGAATAAACTAATTTAGCAACCACAAAGTGTAACCCAAAACTGTAAGAAGTATGAAACGCTCAATAAAACTGATACTTATCCTGCTGTTTTCCACATGTTTTTCAGCAATTGCACAGGTAACTTTTACTATTCAGGAACTTCCATCGTACACCCCATCTCAGGATAGTATTTATATTGCTGGCAACTTTACAGGCTGGGAGCCCGGATCGCAAGCTTTTATGCTTCATAAAAATTTGTCAGGTAAATGGGCAATCACCTTAGCTGCACAGTCAAGTGGAACGGTAATTAAATACAAGTTTACCCGTGGTTCGTGGGAAACAGTCGAAAAAGGAGCTGGCGGGGAAGAAATTTCCGATCGAGTATATACTTTTGGGAGTACTGATTCAGTTGATGTAAGCATAGCAAACTGGGCCGATGCTGGCGGTGGAAGCAATTCTACAGCCGCAGCGAATGTAAAAATTATAAGCTCCGACTTTTTTATGCCCCAACTGAACCGGACGAGAAGGATTTGGGTGTATTATCCGCCCGATTACGAAACTTCGGCTAAAAGATATCCAGTTCTTTATATGCACGATGGTCAAAATTTATTCGATGCAGCCACTTCATTTTCAGGCGAATGGGAAGTGGATGAAACACTCAACACACTTGCTGCTCAAGGCAAACAAGTTCCCTTGGTGGTTGGTATTGACAATGGAGGAGGTAATAGGATTGGCGAATATACACCTTGGCAAAACCCACAATACGGTGGTGGCGATGGCGAAAAATATATGCAGTTTATTGTCGAAACCCTTAAACCTTATATAGATGCAAATTTCCGTACATTATCGGATAGGGAGAATACCGGGATAATGGGAAGCTCGCTTGGAGGTTTGATTTCGCATTTTGGATCGTTAAAGTATCAGGATATTTTTAGCAAAGCAGGTTTGTTTTCGCCTTCGTACTGGTATTCCGACAGCATCTGGCAATATACCCACGATACCGGAAAGCATGGCAGTATGAGGTTTTATCAGCTTTGTGGAACCAACGAAAGCTCGGCCATGGAAAGCGAAATGCAGCAAATGAGCGATTCGCTCATTCGGATTGGTTTTGCCCAAGGGGATATTTTCAATAAAATTGTTATCGGCGGTGGACACAACGAAAAACTTTGGCGCGAAGCTTTTTCCGAAGCTTATCTGTGGCTTTTTAATGGGTATGTGTATTCGGTTAAGGATGCTGGGAAAGTGAATGCAATTGATTGTTTTCCTAATCCTGTTGATGATGTACTGACTTTAAACTTAAACCAATCAACTGTTTACGACTCCGTTTTTATAATTGATATGAAAGGGCAGCAGGTGAAAAATTTCTCAAAACTATTCGGAAACAAACTTGATGTACATGATATAAAACCCGGAACGTATTTGGTTAAATTAGTTAAGGGCGAAACTGTAATGGAAGGCAAGTTTGTAAAAAGGTAAAAGTCCAAACTTAAATTGTCAACTGCATTTTAGCACACTCAGAAGCAACTTTTAAGATACCAGAAATTTTAATTTTTCTTTTGAAATCATAGTATTTTTGCCAGTCAATAGCCAACATTAATATGCCTGAACTTTTTAGTGAAATTTTAAAAAAAGAAGAATATTCCCAATCCGACCTGGTAGTTTTACTAAATGCACAAGGAAAGGATAGGACTGCCCTTTTTACTCATGCCGCCGGAATAAAAAAACAGTTTGTTGGCAATAAGGTGTACTTCCGTGGGTTGGTTGAGTTGTCGAATATATGCTCAAAAAACTGCCTGTATTGTGGCATACGTGCTGGTAACCCTAAGCCTGACCGCTATATGGTAACTGAGGACGAAGTACTTGATGCTGCACGTTTTGCCCTCGAAAATGGCTATGGTTCCATGGTTTTGCAATCGGGTGAGCGCTGCGATGATAGTTTTGTGGCCACGGTTACAAACCTGCTGCAAAAAATAAAAGAGCTTTCAAACGGCAAACTTGGGATTACCCTTTCAATGGGCGAGCAAACCGAAAAAACCTACCGCGATTGGTTCGACAATGGCGCACACCGCTATTTGATACGCATCGAAACCTCCGACCGCGAATTGTATTATAAAATCCATCCCAACAATAAAAAGCATGATTTCGATGTCCGCATTAACGCTCTGAAAATGCTGCGCCAGATTGGTTACAACGTTGGTTCCGGTGTTATGATCGGGTTGCCATTTCAAACCATTGAACATTTGGCCGGCGACTTGCTTTTTTTGAAAAATCTGGATGTGGATATGGTTGGTATGGGGCCGTTTATTGAGCATGAGGAAACGCCTCTGTATCAATATAAAGACCTTTTGTGGCTTAAAAAGGAACGGTTTGATATGTCGCTGAAAATGGTTGCCATATTACGTATTATGATGAAGGACATAAATATCGCCGCAACCACAGCCATGCAAGCAATTGATAAACAAGGCCGTGAAAAAGCATTAAAAGTCGGGGCAAATATTATTATGCCCAATCTTACCCCTGTTAAATACCGCGAAGATTACCTGCTCTACGAAGATAAACCCTGCCTTGACGAAGATGCCAGCGAATGCCGCAATTGCCTCGAAGCCCGAATACATATTGCCGGCGATGAAATAGGCTTTGGTGAATGGGGCGACTCGAAACATTTTGTTAAGCGGACTTCTTCTTCTAAAGTAGATTGACCCTTTTATGTAAAGATGGGAGACAAGGTGAGGGGAGACAAGGAGAAGGGAGACAAGGTGAGGGGAGAAAAGGAGAAGGGAGACAAGGAGAGTGGAGACAGGGAGAGTTGAGACAAGGAGAGTGGAGATAAGCAGAGGTGGGATTCTTTTTATTAAAGACCCGATTTTTCAACTTAACTTTTATTACAGAAACCCCTCAACCCCTCAACCCGTCAACAACTAAACCTCTCAACCTCTCAACCTTTCAACCCCTCAACCTTTCAACCCCTCAACCTCTCAACCTCTCAACCCCTCAACCCCTCAACCCCTAAACCTCTCAACCTTTCAACCCATCAACTTCACAACCCAACCCATGCCAAGAAAACAAATTGCAATTATTGGCGGTGGCCCAGCGGGACTGATGGCTGCTGATGTGTTAAGCCCTTTTTGCGATGTAAGTATTTACGACAAGGAAAAAGGCGTAGGACAGAAATTGCTGCTTGCAGGAAAAGGTGGGTTTAATATCACAAATAGTTTGCTCGGGGAGGAGTTGTACATTAAATACTCGCCTTACCATTTCCTGAAAAATGCTTTGGTTGATTTCGATCCGTCAGCTTTGCGCGAATGGTTGTTACAAATGGGGATCCCAACATTCGAAGGTTCAAGCGGCAGGGTTTTTCCCGAAAAAGGGATTACACCAGCCGAGGTATTGAGAAAAATAAAGCAGAAGCTAATTTCGCAAGGTGTTAGGTTTCATATAAAACATGAGTTTATAGGTTTTGGTTTAGGAAATGAACTCAAATTCAAGTGCGGCAGCGAGGATACTTTGGTTGAGGCCGATTACTTTATATTTGCCTTGGGCGGGGCATCCTGGGCCATAACAGGATCCAATGGTAAATGGAAAGGGATTTTTGATTCGGCTGATATTCTTACAATTCCATTCCAAGCTTCAAATTGTGGGGTTGAAATCCGCTGGCCGGACGATTTCAGGTTAAACCATACCGGCAAACCTTTGAAAAATATTGCCATAACTGTAAATGGACAGGTACAAAAAGGCGAAGCTATGATTACCGAATATGGACTGGAAGGAAATGCCATCTATCCGCTTGTACCCGAAATAAGGAAGCTGCTTTCTCAAAATATGTTCGCACAGATTAACCTTGATTTCAAACCTTTTAATACAGAAGAACAACTTTTGCAAAAGATAAAAGGCAAAACTGCGGCAACCACAAAAAAATACAGCGAAACCTTCAATTTGCACAATACACAACTTTCAATTATAAAGGCATTTACAACAAAAGAATCATTTTTAAATCCAGAGTTGTTTGTAAAGAGCTTGAAAAAACTCCAACTCTCGGTCCACGCCTTACGCCCAGTGGAAGAAGCCATTTCAACTATTGGCGGGATTGCATTAAGCGAAATAAACCCCGATTTTTCATTCAAAAAACTGCCAAACTTTTTTGCCATTGGCGAAATGTTAGATTGGGATGCACCAACTGGCGGGTTTTTATTGCAAGGCAGTTTTGCCATGGGGCATTGGGTTGGGAAAAAGATTTTGGAAAGAATTGAATAGAGCCTCCCCGTAAAGTCAAGTTCAATTTTAGTATGATGTGCGAGTTGCGATAGATGAATATTGCTCTTAGAAAATAAATCGTACACTATATATCTCCATGCCTACATTCTGATTTAAACCAAGTCAATAATTATAATATAAATAATTGACCTTTAAAACTTTATCCGAAAAACACGCATTATATTTGATTTAGGCTTTTAGGCTTTAAGACTGTTAGGCTGTTAGGGCTTTTCTAATCAAATATTACTTCATATTCCACATTATCGCATAACATGGTGAACCCCCAAAACCAACCCCTAACCCCTAAAAGCTTAATCCCTGAATAGTTGCAAAATATGCAGGGGACAAAAAATTCAACCTTCCAACAACTCATCGATTTGCTTGTTTTGCTCATCTGTTATCTGTGCTGTTTTATTAAAATTATCCCAATCAACAATAATCCTTTCCACACCTTTCCAGCGATACACATCCAAAAAGCTTCCTCCACGCCTAATATCCTGTGCTTTATAATAATTGAATAAGTGTACCAAACTGCCGGTTGCAGCATCCTGGCCCGAAAAAGCAATCCGGATAAGGCAATTTTCAGGGTTTGCGAGCACGGTTTTGAGATGTTGAAGGGGCAATGGGTTTTCGGGGTCGTCGAGCCGGAGGTTGATATACCACGATATCTCGACCAAAGGCCGCGAAAAAGCATGTTTGTATAATGTCCTTTTTATATTGTTCTCAATCAGGAACATATCAATGGTGGCATCGCAATCCACAATCGGTTTCCCTTTATTGCCAGCCCTGGCCGAAAGGTAAATTTTGTTGTTGTTGTGGCGGATAAAAATATTGTCGGTTAGGAAAAAATCCTTCGGGCGTTGGATAAAAAGGTAAGCTAGATACCCGCCGAAGAACGGGGTATAAGCCAACGCAATGCACGATTCGATAACGATAATTACTTTGCCCGCAATACCGGTTGCAATAATTTCGCCATAACCGATGGTTGAAAAAGTAACCAGGCTAAAATAAAGATAATCGAAAAAGTTAAGTTTTTTTTCTGGGCTAATCCCATTGATTATAAGGCTATCAGTAATATAAAAGAAGATCCCAAAAATAAATACAATAAACAAATAACCAGTAATTCCCCATTTCAAGGTGTTCCTGAAACGTTTATCGTTTACATATCGTTCGAGGCGGTGGTAGAAACTGTTTTTGTATTGCATTGTGCTGTTTTTGTAATTTCCGCTTAATTAATTATGGGATTCCGAACACAACATTTGGGTAAACCCAAGTTGTATTTGTTGTTACAAATATACACAAATGCTGATTGTTTTGCAGGAAAAATATAACTTCTCTTGAACGTAGGTTTGTTCACGGGAAGTTTTTTTTGCTTTTATTTTCCGAGGCGGCTTAGATTAGTCGGGGCGGCTTTTTCGGTCACCCCGACAATAAAGGCATTAGACACACAAACAACAAAGAAAGCAGTTTTGGGGTGAGCGAAAAGTCGCCCAGCCACATGTCGAAAGTGATCCTATTATCACATCCTCAAATTCCCACATCCTCAAATTCCCACATCCTCAAATTCCCACATCCTCAAATTTCCACATCCTCAAATTTCCACATCCTCAAATTCCCACATCCTCAAATTCCCACATCCTCAAATTTCCACATCCCCAAATTTCCACATACCCAAATTTCCACATCCTCAAATTTCCACATCCTCAAATTTCCACATCCCCAAATTTTCAAATTCCCAAATTTTCAAATTCCCAAATTTTCAAATTCGCTCATTTTCAAATTACCACATTATCGCATTAAAACCATACCTTTGCACCCTCAAAAAAAACAAAAACTTTTATTATATTTATGGAAATACCCAGCAAATACGATCCACGGCAAATTGAAGATAAATGGTACAGCTTCTGGCTCGCAAACAAATACTTCCGCTCGGTTCCCGATGATAGGGAACCTTATACTATCGTAATCCCACCACCCAATGTTACCGGAGTGTTGCACATGGGGCACATGCTCAACAACACCATTCAGGATGTGTTGATCCGCCGCGCACGTATGACCGGCAAAAATGCCTGTTGGGTTCCCGGTACCGACCATGCTTCTATTGCAACCGAAGCAAAAGTTGTTGCCAAACTAAAGGCTGATGGAATCGAAAAATCGGAACTTTCACGCGAGTCGTTTTTGGAACACGCCTGGGAATGGAAAGAGAAACATGGCGGCATAATACTTGAACAGCTTAAAAAACTAGGGGCTTCCTGCGACTGGGACCGCACTTGTTTCACCATGGACGAAGCCCGCTACGAATCGGTTATCCATGTATTTATTGATTTATACAACAAAGGCCTGATTTATCGCGGTGTGCGCATGGTAAACTGGGATCCCGAAGCACTTACCGCCCTTTCTGACGAAGAGGTTATTTTCCGCGAAGTACAAAGCAAGTTATATTACCTGCGCTATAAAGTGGAAGGTACCGAGGATGAATGGGTAACCATTGCAACTACCCGCCCCGAAACTATTTTGGGCGATACCGCTGTTTGTTTCCATCCCGAAGACGATCGATTCAAACACTTAGTCGGCAAAAGGGTGCTTGTCCCTTTGCTTGGCCGCTCCATTCCAATGATAAGTGATGAATATGTAGATCGTGAATTTGGGACCGGTTGCCTCAAAATTACCCCAGCCCACGATGTGAACGATTATTTGATCGGACAAAAGTTCAACCTCGAAAGCATTGATATTTTTAATCCAAATGGTACGCTTAGCGAAAAAGCCCAGTTGTATGTAGGGCAGGATCGGTTTGCAGTTCGCGATAGCATTGTAAACGATTTAAAAAATGCCGGAAACCTTGTTAAAATTGAGGATTACATCAATAAAGTTGGGTTTAGCGAGCGCACAAATGCTGTAATTGAGCCTAAACTTTCGATGCAATGGTTCCTGAAAATGCCTGATCTGGCAAAACCAGCCTTGGATGTGGTGATGAACGATACGGTTAAGTTCCATCCCGAGAAATTCAAAAATACCTATCGCCATTGGATGGAAAATGTCCGCGATTGGTGTATAAGCCGCCAGTTGTGGTGGGGACAGCGCATCCCGGCATATTATCTGCCCGATGGAAGCATTATTGTAGCACGTTCAGCCGAAGAAGCACTGGGCAAGGCATTAGCAAAGTTCCCAAAAATAACTTTGTCGGAACTCAGGCAGGATGAAGATGTGTTGGATACCTGGTTCTCGTCCTGGCTTTGGCCAATTTCTGTTTTCGATGGGATTCGCCATCCTGAAAATGAAGATATTAAATACTATTATCCTACTAACGACTTGATTACGGCACCGGAAATATTGTTTTTCTGGGTGGCGCGTATGATCATGGCCGGTCAGGAATACCGCCAAGAAATCCCCTTCAAAAATGTATATCTTACAGGGATTGTCCGCGATAAGCTTGGGCGCAAAATGTCGAAATCGCTTGGCAACTCACCCGACCCCATTGAGCTTATCGAAAAATACGGGGCTGATGGAGTACGCGTTGGAATGTTGCTGACTTCACCTGCCGGAAACGACCTTCCTTTTGATGAGTCTTTATGCGAACAAGGCCGTAATTTCTCAAATAAAGTTTGGAATGCATTCCGTTTGATCAAAGGCTGGGAAGTGGACAAAACCCTTCAACAACCTATGTATGCTGCATTGTCGGTAACCTGGTTCAGGGCAAGGTTTAACGAAGCCTTAAGCCATATTAATGAGCATTATGATAAATACCGTTTGAGCGATGCTTTGATGGGGGTTTATAAATTGGTTTGGGACGATTTCTGCTCATGGTTCTTGGAAATGATAAAACCAGCCTACCAGCAACCTATTGATACTCAAACGTATAAAGCAGCGGTTGCACTTTTCTCCGATATGATGCAAGTTTTGCACCCGTTTATGCCTTTTATTACCGAAGAAATCTGGCACCTGATGCACGAAGATTCAAAAGGCAGCATTATGGTTTCGCAAATGCCTGTGCCCCAAAAATTCGACGATAAAATCCTTACGCATTTTACCTATACTTTGGGTATTGTTACCGCTATCCGTTCTATCCGTAAGGATAAAAATATCCCGATAAAGGACAAACTCGACCTTTTTATACTTAAACCGGATAAGCAAATCCCAAAACTGTTATTCGATTCTTTGATCGAAAAACTGTGTAACCTATCCCCAATCAAATACATAAATGAAAAGGTTACTGGTGCAGCTTCTTTCCTATTAAATGGGAACGAGTTTTATATCCCCCTTGGCGATAGGATTGATGTTGAGGCCGAAATGGCCAAGCTTAATCAGGAACTTGAATATGCACAGGGCTTCCTGCGAAGCGTAATGGTAAAGCTCTCCAACGAACGTTTTGTGGCAAATGCAAAACCCGAAGTGGTTGATGTTGAACGCCGCAAAATGGCAGATGCCGAATTGAAAATCAAAACAATTGAAGAGCAGATTTTGTTGTTGAAAAAGTAGTCCTAAGTCTTAATATTAAAAACCACTCAGTGTTTCCCTGTGTTCTGGGTATCTGGGTGGTTTTTCGTTTTCATGGAAAATGGCTATAATTTATCGAAATAATAAGCCTTCACTTTTTCCCTTAAATTATAATTCGACGACATAACTTCGCCATACGCCCCTGTTGATCTAATGGCTATAAGGTCGCCACGCTTGGTAATAGGAAGGTTTAAGGCTTTTCCAAAGCAATCGGAACTTTCGCAAATAGGGCCAACTACATCGTACCTCTGCAATTTGCCGTCTTTATTGGATAGGTTTTCAATTTTATGGAAAGCTTGGTATAATGCAGGGCGGATAAGCTCGGTCATGCCTGCATCCAATATCATAAAATCGGTGTTTACACCATTTTTTATATACAAAACTTTTGAAATCAGGCTGCCACTTTGGGCCACAACTGCACGGCCAAGCTCAAAATGCACGGTTTGCCCCGGATAAACATCCAGGAAATCGTGAAAAACCCTAAAAAAAGAGCCAAAATCAACAATTGAATGTAAATCAGGTTCGTGGTAATCAATTCCCAATCCACCGCCAACATTGAGGTTAAGGATCGGAATACGTTTTTGCTTGAACCAAAGCTGAAACTCGTTGATTTTTATACACAGCGATTTGAATGCGTTCAGGTCAGTAATCTGGGACCCGATGTGGAAATGCAGCCCAATTAGTTTGATATTTTTTAATGTTTTTAGTTTTTCAACAATAGTTTCGAGTTCCCATTGGTTAATCCCGAATTTGTTTTCTTCCAACCCGGTAGTGATATATTTATGGGTATTGGCACTTACATTGGGGTTTAACCGTAAGGCAACAGGGGCAGTTTTGCCCATTTTCCCCGCCAATTGATCGATTACATCCAATTCCTGTATGCTCTCACAATTAAAACTATGAATATCGTGCTTAAGCCCGGTAATTATTTCTTCATCGCTCTTGCCAACGCCTGCAAATACTATTTTACTGCCCTCGAACCCAGCTTCAACGGCTCTTGTAACTTCGTTGCCGCTTACACAATCTGCCCCAAAACCATACTCCCTGATTTTTTGTATTATCGGCACATTGGCGTTTGCTTTGAGGGCATAGTGTACTTCGAAACCGTACTTTTCTGCTTCCTTTTTAAGTATCTGAAGCGTTAAGTCAAGCAAGCCCATGTTGTAATAATAAAATGGGGTAGGGGTGAGGTTGAATATATTTATCTGGTTTTCAGTAAAATTTGTCATTATTCTAATTCCTAAAAAAAATCTAATTGGGTGTGGTGGTTTTGATGTATAACGATTTGGGTGTGGTTCAAAATGTTCAAGAAAAGGCTATGACTCCCTTAAGTTTCCCTGGTTTTTATTGAACTTTACTTGGTTTTCGCAACGCAATAAGTGTCAATCCAATTGGAACAAGCCTTTGTTTAGCGCCAGAAGTGTGTCTTTTTTAATTTTTGTTTCAACAAGTACAGAGATATTATTTTCGCTCCCACCATACGAAATCATGCGCACCGGGATACTTCGCAATGCGTCAAAAATAGCCCCGGCATAACCCGGTTTTTCCGCTGGAAACAATCCAACAATACTTACAATACTAAGATTAGTTTCAACATTTACAATTCCAAATTCGTTGAGTTCGACAAGGATATTTTCCAAATCATCGGTATTGTCAACGGTTAACGAAACAGCAACTTCCGATGTGGCAATCATATCAATTGGCTTTTTGTACCGTTCAAACACTTCAAAAACAGCCCGCAGGAAACCATAAGCCAGCAACATCCTCCCTGACTTAATGTTGATGGTGGTAATCCCGTCTTTGGCGGCAACAGCCCTGAAACCTTCAGTTTGGTTTTCGGAAGAGATTAATGTCCCCAAGGCCTCTGGTTGCATTGTGTTGAGTAGCCTAACAGGGATGTTCTGGCTTTTTGCGGGTAAAATGCAAGTCGGGTGCAGAATTTTTGCCCCAAAATAGGCCAACTCTGCTGCTTCGTCAAATGTAAGTTTTGCAATTGGGAAAGTTTTGTTTACAAACCTTGGATCGTTGTTGTGCATGCCATCAATATCGGTCCAAATCTGGATTTCCTCAGCTCCAATAGCCGCACCAATAATTGTTGCGGTATAATCGCTTCCACCACGTTTTAGGTTGTCAATTTCGCCAAAATCATTCCGGCTTATGTAACCTTGAGTTATAAACAGCGATTCTGATGGATGTTTGGCTAATTCGAGCCTTAAGTTTTCGGAAATAAATCCCATGTCCGGTTCCGAATTTTCGTTCATCCGCATAAAATTAAGGGCTGGCAGCAGTACCGATTGAACCTTCTTTTCTTCGAGTAGGTATTGGAACAGTGCAGTCGAAATCAATTCGCCTTGGGCAAGTATGGCCCTTTCTTCGTTAATGGTAAACAAATCGCGGGTAAATGAACGCACATAATCGAAATGTATCGAAAGTAGTTCTTTTGCTTTTGAAACGGAACTTTCGGTAGTGTATAATTCCTGGATTACATTGGAGTAATTTTTCTCAAGCAAATCAATGAGTATCGCGGCTTTGTCGTTTTCTTTTTGATACAATGCCTGACTGATTTCAACCAGCGAATTGGTTGTCCCACTCATGGCAGAAAGAACTACAATTTTAGCTTCCGCATTGTCAATCAAACCAATAAGGGAGTGCATGCGTTGCGGCGAACCAACCGATGTGCCGCCAAATTTCATTATTATCATTTGTAGTGATTTGTTTTTGTTCTAATCTGATTTTGTTCGAATGTGAATTTGTTGCGGGGATTTTCTTTAAAAATCCAGATTTATCTTTTATTACGGTTTATCAAGTTCCCAATAAAAAAGGCTACCTAACTGATAGCCATATTTATCTGTAATCAGGCTTGGGTAAAAATACACCCAAAAGTACTTATTTCCAGAAATTTGCCAAAAGATTAACAAACAGAATATTGATAGGTTTTTTCTGAAAATTAAACCTACATGACTTACCAGAAAAAATTACCAGATTTAAAGTAAACTGCATAGCATTCAATAATTTATGGTAAGCTAAACACTAATCATCAAATTAATTGTGTCCGTTTAATTAAGTGAGCCATCCGCAGATATTCTGGTTTAGAGCAATTTCAATTGGTTGTCAACCTTCGTGTTTTTGGGTTTTCGGCCACGGTTTTTCTTGTCGCTTTGTATGCTGATATTCTTGTACTGCTTGTATTTCAGTCCAATATATCCAAGTTTGAAAAACATGTAAGTATTTGTCTTATCTAATTTAAGATTGGAGAGTATGTTTTTATCGGTGGTTTTCCTGAACTTGTTTACATAAACAGTAATATCCGAAATATGTTTCGATTCAATTGATGCTTCAAGGTATTCTTTAACCAATTCCTTGATGGTTCCGGTTTTTACTTTTTCCCATTCTTTTAAGGCATACGTGCTGGTTTTTCCAATGGCGACTACTTCTTCGATACTAAGAATGGAAGAGCGCAGGGATTCGATATTGGGTGGGATTCGTTTCGATCTGTTTTTCAATTCTTTACATATTTCAGTCAGTTTCATGGGGCGACCCACTTCGGCCAAAATACTTACAATATGTTCGGAAAGCTTAACAAGTGAGTTACGTTTGAAAATTAATTTTGTTTTATCGTAACCAAGCCCAAATTCTTCTGTTGCCATACGTTTGCAAATTTGTTTCAGCCTGTCGTTCACAATTTGGCCTGGTAAAACAAAATTGTTGAGGTATGTTATGATGTCAATTTCCTGGTCGTTTACAATCCGTACCGAATTCCGTTCTTCAATATCGTATATAAATGCTTTAAAATCAAATACTTCTTTATACTTGCGGGCAACCAGGTAGTAATGTTGATAATTGTTTTCTAAACTTTGTGTGGCAATAAAATAACGTTGAAAAACCCCGGCAAAAACCAACGAATATAGTTTGCCTGTATAATTTAGGTTTTCCCTTTTGTTTATCATATCCACCAAATCCTGGTCAATAACAATAATTTCCTTTTTTAGGTCAAGGCCATAATCGAAATGCTTGTCAATATTTACAAACCTGTGCGAAATTTTGCTTATGGCATCAAAAACTTTATCAGGCACCTTTTGTGATATTTGTCTAACGCGTTCCCTTGTAATGCTGTAATGATCGCCAATTGCCTGAAGGGTACGCTTATGCGATTTTTCAATAAACCCATAATTGTTGTTGAAAATGTACTTTTCCCGTTCGTTGAGTATGTATGTGATCATGGTTTGAACATAACTGAACAGAGGAAAATCCTTTGAGATAAATGAGTCTTTATAAACTTCAGTTATTTCGGATGGTACTTTGAAATTAACAAAACAAAATAGCTTGAAGTCTTCAAAACCAAGTAGGGGTTCGTTCATCCTAATGTTTTCCAAGGTCAACCCCGAAATGGCCAAATATTTTTTCGACATGTTTATCAGTTCCTGATCTGTTTTAAGCCCACAATTCCTGATATCGCGAAATGTACCCCGTTCGAGAAAATAATATAGGATTTTAAAAAGCGTGTCGAGGGAACCTTCGATACAAACATTTTTTGTCCGTTCCGATAGGTTTTCCATACTTTTAAGTTCTTCAATATGGTAATTGATTAGTTTCGATAAAGGAGTCATGTGGAATTGATTTTAAATTGTCAAGGCTAAAACCTACAAATTTAAACAAATTTTTATTTAATTAAACAGGAAAATCGATTAGAATCAAATAATATTTTTATAAAGCTGTTTGCATATTTCATAACATATTATTCCATTGGCAATGGATGCATTTAATGATTCAGCATAATTTGCTGATGTATTTGCCATAAAATGAGGTATATAGACCGGTTCGTTTACAAAAGGCACCAGTTTTTCGGAAATCCCGTGCGATTCGCTTCCAATCAGTATTATGCCTTTTTTGCGAAACGATTTTTCTGATATGTCTGGCCCATCGAGCAATGCACCAAAAACAGGTATTGTTGATGGCAACCTGCTAAAAAATTCAAGCAAGTCAACATAAAACACTTCTACCCGGCTGAAGGATCCCATGGTAGCCTGCACTACTTTTGGGTTATACACGTCCACCGAATCGGATGAACAAA
The DNA here is from genome assembly GCA_903946925.1 of uncultured Bacteroidales bacterium. Classification (GTDB taxonomy): domain Bacteria; phylum Bacteroidota; class Bacteroidia; order Bacteroidales; family UBA4417; genus UBA4417. The sequence goes on from CAJAXK010000053.1 coordinate 26,763, forward strand.
CTATTTTATTTATTCCGAACCAATCGGCTGTTCGGATTATGGTTCCCATGTTACCCGGATCGCGGATGCCATCCAATGCCAGCATCATGCTGTTAAACCCACTAATGTCGGGCAATTCCTGCATTGGTATATCAGCAACGGCAATTACAAGGTTTGGGCTTAGTAGGTCGCTTACTTTTTTTAACTCATCGGGTGTAATTTCTTGTATTTCGGTTTTCCGGTTTTCGAGTAGCGAATAGTTGGCATCAATCCATTCGCGCAAAGCGAAAACCTTAACAATATGCAAAGTGCTTTTTAAAAGCTCAGCCACTCCTTTTTCGCCTTCGACAAAAAATGCGTTATGTTGATAACGATACTTTTTGATTTTCAGCGAGTTGATGTATTTTATCTGGTTGTGCGAAAGCATAAAATCTGTGTTTGGTGTAAAAAAAAATCCCGGGGTTAAGCCGGGATTAAATTAGCAAATATTATGTTGCCAAAAGGTAGGATTATTCAGCAACAACTTCAAAGTTGATGGTTACCTGCAAATCCTTGTGTAAACGGATGTTAGCGGTGTAGCTGCCAACTTCTTTGATAGATTCGCCATCAACATGGATTTTCTTGCGGTCAATTTCAATCTTGAATTGTTCCTGTAATGCATCAGCAATTTGTATTGCGTTAACCGAACCGTAAATTTTTCCGGTTGCGGCGGCTTTTGCACCAATTTTTACAGTTATGTTCTCCAACGATTTAGCTACCAAATCAGCTTCTTTGCGTGTTTTTTGCGCTTTGAAAGCTTTTTGGCGGAGGTTCTCGGCATTGATCTTTTTGTTAGGTTCGGTTGCCATTACTGCATGTCCTTGTGGGATAAGGAAGTTGCGGGCATATCCGTCTTTTACGGTTACTACGTCGTGTGCGTAACCTAATGTGGTTACATCTTTTTTAAGTATAATTTCCATTTAGCCTCCTACTATTTTAATAAGTCTGCAACATAAGGTAATAACGACAAATGACGGGCGCGTTTTACAGCCTGGGCTACTTTGCGCTGGTACTTTGTACTTGTACCGGTTAACCGGCGTGGTAAAATTTTACCCTGCTCGTTGATAAACTTGAGCAAGAAGTCAGCATCCTTGTAATCTATGTATTTAATGCCGCTCTTTTTGAACCGGCAGTATTTTTTCTTTTTGACATCAACCGTTATGGGAGTCAGGTATTTGATATCCGAATTTCCTTGTGTGGCCATTTTTCTGATTTTTTAGGGTTACAATTAAGCTTGTGCTTTTTCTTCAGCTTTGGCCGCTTTTCTGGCACGGCGTTTAGCACTGTAAGCAACAGCATGTTTGTCGAGGACTACGGTAAGGAAGCGCAGGATGCGCTCATCGCGTTTCAGCGCAACCTCGAAATCGTGAATCAGCTTGCCCTCGGCATGGAATTCAACAAGGTGGTAAAAACCTGTCGATTTCTTCTGGATTGGATAAGCCAATTTACGAAGACCCCAATTGTCCTCGTTAATAATTGTAGCGCCTTTATCGGAAAGGAGCTTTTGGAACTTGTTTACCGTTTCCTTCATCTGTTCATCAGATAAAACGGGAGTCATAATGAAAACGGCTTCGTACTGTCTAATCATTTGTGTTACTTTAATTTAGTTAATGTAATATTGATTTTTACAAATGGAGTGCAAAAGTACAAATTTATTTTAAGTAAAAAGCAGTTTGGGTATTATTTCCTGAAATTTACTTGTGTATTAACCCTTATCGGAGAAAGGGCACCATTATTTGACAGAAAATAATTTCAAAACAACCTGTACCCAATTATTAACCAAATAATCTGGCAATCAGTAAACCAATTAGGATAACCGCTTAATATTTCCCTTTCGGGGCTATAACGTGCTTCGGCACTTATCCGCTTGTAGGCAACCCCAGCCCCAAGAGCTATGCTTCCTTTGGTTTTTATTATAACCGGTGCTGCATATTGGTAATCGAAAAGGATTTGCGAATCGAATGTAATCCCTGTGTTAATAACCAGAAATGCATCTAAAAATATATTGAGATCATCCTTTAAATAAAAGTAATGCCTTACCCCAAAAGGTATTTCAATGGATTGATAATCAATAGTTGCGTTGCCTAATTGGTTGGTGCCGTTAGCTTTGAAATACAAGTACGATGGTTCGGCAATTAAACCCCATTTGTTTTTCATGAAGGGAAGCATATACTCAGCCTCCATCCCGAACCTAAAGCCAGTTTTGTTCCCAAAGTCAGTAGATCGTTCGGGTGTAGTTATATCTTTTACCGCAATAGAAGTAAAGGTGATTCCGGGTGTTACCCTCAGGTTGAACTGATTGGCGAAACTACGTTTATTAACTTGCTCGGTTTTTCCACCCATGCAACTGTTATATTTTTGAAAATATCGGGTCAGTTCATTTTTGGAGTACCTAATATTCCCAACTTGATCCATGCCCACATCGCCACATTTCACTTCCATCCAAAGTTGCTGCCTGAATTCAGTGTTGGAAGCAATTTCGTTGTTGCCTGCAAAGTATTCTTTAAAAATGAGTTGTTTCAATGTTGAGTCGCCTACTTTGTAAAAGTAACGTACAAATACATTTTCGGAATAGTAATAGAGCGTTGCTTTGCCTTCCACTAACACTTTCAGGAAAAGCCGCTCTTCCGACCAGGAAGGGTTTCGCGTTTTGGAAAGCTTGTCCATATCCATGGATGAGCGGTCAATCCGGGTATCGAAACGCACGTATTTTGAAGAACCGGTAATCCCAAATTCTTTTACACTGTCTATCGTCGCTGTTTGGGTGGCATTTTTTTCATTGAGTTTGAAGTCAAATTCTTTCGGGGAATTAGACCATTCAAGGTTTTTGATCTTACATTCAACCCGCTGGTTATTGTTGCCGATATAGTATCCTGGCTCAAAGTTATTCTGCGCAAAGCAAGTAAAAGCTATTAGGGCGAGGGAAAGAAAAAGGAATAGTGTTTTCATAGATTTGGATTTATTTTTAGATTTCGATTTTTGCTTTATGAAGGCCCATAACCTCTGATTTCGAATCGGCAACTTAAAAAATAATGAACCCAACAAGCAGCGCAAGCCGAGTATAACCGGAAGACCAAAAATCTGAATTGGCGATAAGTTTACGGTCGGTGTAGTAGCGGAATTCCGTGCTCAGTTTTTTGTATTTCAAGCCTCCGCCAACCGAAAAGCTTACTTTTGTTTTAAGCTGGACTGGAATCGAGTAGGAATAATCCAAAACCACCGACGAGTTGAATACGAATCCCGCGCCTGGAATAATGTTGGCGTTTAGGAAAACACCGAAATATTTGTTCAAATAAAAGTGGTGCTTTATGCCAAAAGGGAAATCAATGGAATGAAATTCAATTGTGGCGGCGCCAATGCTGTTTTCAGTTGATTGATCAAGAAATTGGTAGGTGGGTTCGGCAGTTATCCCCCATTTTCTTTTGGCAAAGGGCAACAGGTACTCTGCTTCAACCCCAATTTGAAAATAGTATTGCTTGGTAAAGTTGAAATCGTATTCCTTATTTTTGTTGTGCTCAATGCTGAATTCAGTGAGATTGATTCCCGGTTTCAAACTCACATGAAACAGGTTTTTTGGCGGTTGGTACTTAAAAACCTTGAATATTGAACCCGAACATTCGTTGTATTGCTTGAAATATTTTTCCAGATCTTTGCGGTTATAACCAATATTTTTAGCTGGGGTTACGCTATCGTTTGGGCATTTTAGGGCAGCGGCCAACTGGCTCTTATAGGTAGAATTGGTAAGTAATCGATCGTTTTGGTTTGTATATTGTTTGTAAACCAATTGGGAAATATCGCCTTCACCAACCTTATAAAAAAAGCGCTCAGTAGCCAAATCCTGATAATAATAGAGTGATGCCTCGCCTTCGACTATTACTTTCAACAGTAATTTTTCTACCGACCAAAATGGGTTTTTGTCAATGGAGATATAGGAAAACTCAGCAGAGGAGCGATCGATGCTGGTTGTAACTTGTATATATTTAACGGAATTTTCAATCTCGAATGATTTAATTGCTGAAATATCAATAGATTGAACCATTCCTGAATCGGAAACGCTGTATTCCAATTGTTTAGGGGGTTTTACCCAATTATAATTTTTAATAACACACTCTATTTTGTCGTTGTTTTCGAGGATAATCAGCCCTTTTTCAAAACCTGTTTGCCCAAAAGCAAGGGTTGGGAAGAGTATCAGCAACAGGGTAAATAGTTTATTTGGCATGAATGGTTTTTGTGAATAACATCAACATTCGATCAGGTGAATTGCATTTGGTCAAGTTGCCTTAAATACTTTTGGCGTTTCGTATGCCCACCAACCCAATTTTGTAAATTGACCCAAGATGTTATGATTTGGCAAGTATGGGATTTGCATAAAGTCAAGTTCCATTTACAATGTAGGAATTTCGATTGACAAGTAGTAACAACTGAAAACATATTGAAATTTGCAATTCGTTCATTTTAGGATGAAACAAGTTTAAATACTAACCCAAATCAAATATTTTTGGGCATTTGGCCCAATAAGGTGCTGCAAATAAATTCTGCCGCATGGCCATCACCAAAAATTTCGGGAAAGGTGAGTTGATTGTTTTGAAGGAAATTCTTTACTGCCTCAACAATTTTCCCTTCATCTGCATCGGCAATAATCCCTGCGCCGTTTTCAATAATTTCGGTCCATTCGGTTTCGGAACGGACAACTATCAAAGGCTTTTTAAAGAAATATGCCTCTTTTTGAACACCTCCGGAATCGGTAAGGATTAACCTGGAGTTTTTTTCAAGCATGATCATTTCCAGATATGACGCTGGTGCAATAATGTGGATATTTTTGTTGGTGCTTAACCTCTGATATAAGTCGTCAGGTAAGCTGCTTTCAATAATTTTTGAGGTACGCGGATGAAGGGGGAAAACGATTTTTAGCCCAAGATTTTCTTCAATAAAGCACAAAGCACTGATTATCTGTTTTAGGCGTTCAAGGGAATCTGTATTGTTGTCGCGATGGATGGTACAAAGTAAAAACTCATTTTCTTGAAGGTTCAGGTTTTGCATGATGGCAGTCTTTTGTACTGCCATTTCCGAAAAGTGAATCAGGTTATCGAACATTATATCGCCACAATGAAAAACACCGGGATTATCGGCTGAAAAAGGTGCCTGGTTTCCAACTACAAAACCTTCATGCTCAAGGTTTTTTATACCGGTTTTTGTTGGGACAAACAAAAGGGTAGAAGCATGGTCGCACATAATGCGGTTGATTTCCTCTGGCATTTTTTTGTTGAACGAACGCAGACCCGCTTCGATATGTACAACCGGGATTTGTAGTTTAATTCCCGCCAAAGCTCCCGCCATAGTTGAATTAGTATCGCCGTACAAAACTATATAATCGGGTTTTTCGCAAAGCAAAATTTCTTCAATGCCTTGCAACATTTTTGCCGTTTGCTGCCCATGTGATGCCGAACCAATATTTAGGTTGATGTTTGGTTTTGGGATGTCGAGTTCCTCGAAAAACACTTCCGACATATTGTTGTCGTAATGTTGACCGGTATGGATAATAAATTCGCTTATTTTGTCAGAAAACAAATTCCGGATGCAACGGCTCAAGGCAGCAGCTTTAATAATCTGAGGACGCGCGCCAACTATGGTAACAATTTTAAGCATCAAAAATTTTCCGTCTAAATGTTAAATGGTTATTGGTTAATCCGCAATCCGCAATCCGCAATCCGCAATCCGACATCCACAATCCGACATCCGCAATCCGACATCCGCAATCCGACATCCGACATCCACAATCCGACATCCGACATCCCTAAATAATCCCTTCGTCAGCAAAACTATAATAAATACCGTCACCAACAATAATATGGTCGAGTACAGGTAAATCGAGGGTGAGCCCTGCTGCTTTCAGTCTTTTTGTCAAATCAATGTCCGACTGGCTGGGGGTTACTTGTCCTGAAGGATGGTTATGGCCAAGAATGATGGAGGTTGCGTTGTTGTCGAGCGCAATTTTAAATACTTTTCGCTGATCTACAATCGTACCTGATATTCCTCCATCGCTAATCTTTACAATCCTTACCACTTTGTTGGCCCTGTTTAGCAACAATACACAAAATGTTTCGTAGTTCAAATCGCTAAGTTCTTTTTGGAATAAAAGGTATGCCGTTTTACTATCTTTTATTAACGGTTTTTCACTCATTACCGAAGTGCTCCTTCGCCGCCCAAGTTCAAGTGCCGCAGCAATTGTAATTGCTTTGGCTTCGCCTATTCCTTTAAACCTTTGCAAATCGGTAAGTGTAAGCCTGGCCAATTCAGCCAAATTATCGTTCACTTCATTCAATATCCGTTTGCAAAGTGCCACTGCCGATTCCTGGGCATTGCCTGAGCCAATAAGTATTGCAATTAATTCGGCATTGCTAAGGGCAGCAGGCCCTTTGTTCATTAGCTTTTCTCGTGGTTGGTCATCCTCGGCCCAATCTTTAATAGAAGTTTTCTGGATTTTGTCCATTGCTTTTGCTTAAAAGTACAAAATAATAAATTTTTAAAATACAAAACTATATAAAATAAAAAAGCCCCTGTTTCCAGAGGCTTTTTGCAAGAAATACTATTTATAGAGCATTTACCTTTTTGGTTAGCTTCGATTTTAAGTTCGCAGCTTTGTTTTTGTGTATTATGCTCTTCTTGGCAAGTTTATCAATAAGGGAAACCAGCGAAGGAAGTTTTTCGGAGGCAACAGCTTTGTCTTCCAAATCCCTAAAACTTTTGATAGCGTTACGCATTGTTTTTGCGTAATAGCGGTTACGAAGCCTTTTCTTTTCGTTTGCTCTGATCCTTTTTAAGGACGACTTGTGGTTTGCCATTGTAAAACTTTAAAATGTTGTTAGTAGTCCGTAGGGGAATCGAACCCCTGTTACCAGGATGAAAACCTGACGTCCTAACCCCTAGACGAACGGACCATTCTGTTTTTTGAGGCTGCAAAGGTAATACTTTTTTTTATTCAGGCAATAGTGAAGAAAAAAAAACGTAAAAATTGATAAAAAATCTTCACGTCCCTTGCAAATCGTTGACTTTAAACCAATAACAAGCATTTCATTTGCCAAATTTACACTAATTAAATCAAACTTCATCCGTTTAGATAGGATTGTACAAAGCTTTTCATAGTTTGGAATCACAAAAATACAATTAAATTATTGGCTTGTTTAGATCCGGTCCAAAATTTTCTTTTTGTTTTTCTACTCAAAACTGTGCGATCGCAAACATTATTTTTGAAATCATTAGGAATGAGATCATTCTGAAAAACCGTTTTTAGCCACAAAGTGCCACACATGGCGCTACAGTGCGTGCACACTGAGCTTGCCGAAGTGGCACAAAACAACTCTGATTCCTTAGTTTGTAGCAATATATATCAATGGTTTATGAGAGTTAATTTCGAAGTGTAATAATGGCGTTTCTTAATTTTTTGGTTAGAGTAGCTTATACAATTTTAAAATTTATTTGGAAATATGGATAAATGTATATATTTTGGCTGCTTCAAATGAAAAAACTACCAACCTAACCTTAAAATTTAAAAAATGAAAAAAAATCTACTCTTGGCAATTTCGTTTGCCATAGCAAGTTCAAGCCTTTTGGCAGGTGGGATAATGACAAACACCAACCAAAGTGCTGCTTATGCACGCATGCTTGCCCGAAATGCAACCTTAGGGATTGATGCCGTGTATTACAACCCGGCGGGACTTACAAAATTGGGAAATGGCTTTCACCTTTCGTTAAACAACCAATCAATCTTTCAAACCAAAGACGTTATTAACGATTATAAATACCTGAATGGAACACCCACAACCTATACAGGTATTGTTGAAGCTCCTGTCTTTCCTGGAGTATATGCAGCGTATAAAATGGACAAGCTTGCTTTTTCCTTTGGTTTTAACCCAGTAGGAGGTGGCGGTGGTGCCCAATATGATACAGGTTTGCCTTCATTCGAAATGCCTATTTCGGATTTAGTGCCTATGTTGGGGCCTAAAAGTGCAACTGATCCTGGTTTTGGAGTAACTAAATATTCAGCGGGTATTAATTTCGAGGGTACATCCGTTTACTTTGGTTATCAGTTTGGCGTTTCATACGAAATTAACCCTTCCATTTCCTTATTCGCTGGTTTACGTGCAGTTAGTGCAGAGAACACGTACAAAGGTACAATCACTGATATAATGGTGAACCCTACTTATACTGCTGCACCAGCAATCCCTGGATTTACTTCCCCAACATTTAACGGTAGTTTTGTTAGGGCCGATAAATTTGCAACTGATATGAAAGACTACTATACAGCAGGTTCTACCTATTATGCAGGTGTTTCTACCTACTACGCAGGTGTAGCTACACAATACAATACCGCGGCTGCTGGTGCTGGAAGCCTTACTGCTGCTGGTTTAGGGGCATATACTTTTGCTCAGGCACAGGCTGCCGGTGCTATTACCGCTACTCAGCAGGCCCAGTTTGAGGGTGCTTTAACAGCTGCTGGCCAACCTGTTTCCACGCCAATAGCACAAGCCCAGGTTGTTTACACAACTACTGCAGGTCAGGCATCGGCTGGTTCAACACAAGCCGCAGCCGGTTCGGCCCAAATGGCTGGCGGTGCAACACAAATGGGCGTACTGGCTGGTAAAACAGGCAATGCCGAAGTAGATGTGGTACAAAAAGGTACCGGTTATACACCCATATTCGGTGCCAACCTTACCATTGCCGAAAAGTTGACCTTAGCCATCAAGTATGAAATGATAACTAAAATTGAACTGAAAAACGAAACCAAAATTGACGAAACCGGCAAATTCCCCAATGGGGCAACGTCAAGGGCCGATATGCCCGCAATGCTCGCAATTGGTGCATCCTATCCAGTTACCAAAAAGTTGAATGCTTCGTTAGGTTTTAATTATTACTTCGACAAAACTGCAGATTATGGAAAAACCGATAATTTAGGCAACCATATTGACAACAGTGATTTGATTGACAAAAACTATTTTGAGCTGGCTGTGGGCTTAGAATATAATTTTACCGAAAAATTCTTGTTGAGTACCGGATTCCTTACATCCCAAACGGGTGTTTCGAAAGAATACCAAACCGATTTGAGCTATAGCCTTTCATCAAATACAGCGGCATTTGGTGGGCAATATAAAATTTCGCCTGCAATTGGCCTTAACCTTGGAGGTGTATATACAATGTATGCCGAAGACGAAAAGCCTTTTACACATCAATTAGGTACAAGTTTTATCCCTGTTACCGAAAACTATTCCAAATCAACCTGGTTGGTTGCAGTTGGGTTAGATATTAAAATAGGGAAATAAAATTTTACTTTTAAATGTTGAGTCCACTCCGAAAACCTAAAAATGAAGAAACGCCACTAAGACACTACGAAACAAAGGTTCACAAAGCATTGCTATTCAGTGTTATAAACTTAGTGAACTTAGCGAAGCGATATCACGAACTCCTTTAAAATAAGCAATTGTGAGTAAACTTAGAGACTTTGTGCCTTTGTGGCGTAAAAAGACTTTTAGAAGTGGATTAAATGTTACAAGCAAAGGCCCCCTTTTAGGGGCTTTTGCCTTTTTATTGGGTGGCATATTGGATAATCCGGGAGTAATTCTGCGTTTTTAATGCGTAAAATCGTGAAGGATTCTGATTTCCATAATGATTTTCACTTGAGTTCAAACCCAAATACAGCTTTTACTATTTATACACAAAAAAACTATATTTGTGGTTTGGTTGAAATAACAGGAAAGCATGGATTTATCCCTCATAGATATTTTAGACGAAGCCACCTCGAAACATGCTGATAAGCTGGCAGTTAAAACAGAAGTAGATTCTTACTCCTATCTTGAATTTCAAAATAGTACGGTAAATTTTTCAAGGCAATTGCTCATTTCGGGCTGTGCAGATGCGGGATTGATCGGGGTTTATTTTGAAAGGTCTTTCGAGATGGTTTTAGGTATTTTTGGCATCCTTCGAACAGGTTGTGCCTACGTTCCGGCAGACCCTAACAACCCGCAAAAAAGAACTTCCACATTATATAAAAACCTCAATATCAAATATGTTGTAACAAGCCAGCAATTTAAGCCTATAATCGAGGAAATGGGTTTTGTGGCTATTGTTCCAGAAATAGATTTGAAAACCCCACGACCAGGAATTTGCAATCCTGTTCCACCCAATTCAACTGCCTATATACTTTTTACCAGTGGCTCCACCGGCGAACCCAAAGGCGTTGAAGTGCCTCATAATTCTGTTGTTAATCTTGTAATTTACATCCAGGACAGGTATCCGCTGTTGGAAGGTGAAAAAGTACTCCTGAAATCGCCCTATACTTTCGATGGTTCGGTTTGGGAGTTGTTTGGCTGGATATTGATGGGCGGTACACTTTATATTTGCAATCCCGGCGATGAGAAAAACCCTCAAAACTTAGCCAAGTTAATAGCCAAGGAACAGATAAACTTCCTGTTTTTTGTGCCTTCGATGTTGTCGGTTTTTATTGATTATATTGATTTACAAAGGGATAAAACCAACTTGTCTTCGCTAAAATGGGTTTCTGTTGGGGGCGAAGTGCTTACGCCAACCCTAGTAAAACATTTTTACAAAGCTTTACGAAACCATCAAGTAAGGTTGATAAATGTATATGGCCCAACCGAAACCACAGTTTATGCCACTACTTATTTATGCGACCCGAATAAGGATTACATTAAATTACCTATTGGCAAAGTTGTTAACGGCGATTATATTTATATTTTGGATGCCGATCTTAAACAGCTTGCCCCTGGACAGGAAGGCGAAATATGTATTGGTGGCGCTGGTGTGGCAAAAGGTTATTTCAACTCCGGGCTTTATACAAAAGAAAAATTTATTGACGATCCGATTACAGGTGTAGGTAAGATATACAGGACTGGCGACATTGGCATGCAATTGCCCAATGGGATGTACGATTTTATTGGAAGAAAGGATTTTCAGGTTAAACTGCGTGGTCAGCGCATCGAGTTGGGCGAGGTTGAAAATGCCTTGCAACAAATAGATGGGGTTCTGGAATGTGTTGCTGTTTATGCCAAGGACAGGAATAACGATGGCAGCCTGATTGCATTTATCAGGCCACAAACTGAATCATTTACACAAATATCTGTATTTCAATTAGCTGATACTGTATATGCCGATTCGCTAAGAACGAAATTGATGGAGTTTATTCCATCCTACATGATCCCATCAGAGATAATACTTTGTGAAAGATTCCCTTTGAATCAAAATGGCAAAATTGACCGTTCGGCATTGCCACCCATTTCCACTTTGCTCGATTCGGGATTGGAGAATGGTTTTCAGCCCCAAAATGAGGATGGGCAAACTATATATTCCATTTGGAAGCGGATACTTGCACGGGATGTAATTGCATCCGACGAGGACTTTTTTCAGGCTGGCGGCCATTCTTTAAAAGCAATTCAGGTTATAACCGAAATAATCAAAACCTTTGATCTCGAAATCCCATTATCCATTTTTTACAATAAACTCACCCTTCCTTCATTATGTGCATATATTGCTGAAAATGCCAATTCAGCCCATGCAATGCTTGATTATAAGTTTAAAACCAGCCCGAAAAAAAACAATTATAGCCTTACCCCGGTTCAGTCCGAAATATGGGTAATGAACAGTTTTGACCCAACAGGCATTACCCATAACATACAAATTGAATTTACTGTTGAAGGAAATGTAGGAATTGACCAGTTTTTGGATGCCATTAAACAAACCATTCGTTCGGAAGATTCCTTTCGCTCGGTTTTTCCGTTTAACGGCGAAGAACCTGTTCAAATAGTGCTTGGATCGGTTGATTTTCAGATTCCTTTTAGCGATTTGTCTTCGCTTTCAATACTCCAAAAGGATGAGACGTATGCCGAGATTGTTCACTTAAACGGCCATGTTTTGTTCGATTTTAACAAACTTCCGTTGTTTTCCCTGCATTTGGTGAAATGGGAAACCCATAGTTTCCGGTTGTTGATGGCTATTCATCATATCATTTTCGACGGTTGGTCGCTATCCCTTTTTATGCAAAGGGTAATGCAAAGGTATAACGGGAACGAACCCCCAAAAAGCCTGTATAGCAATGGCGACTATTCGCATTGGCTGAAAGAGTATACCCTCGAATCGGGTTATGGTAAAGAATTCGGCTATTGGGAGAAAGCATTGCAGCATATTCCCGCCAGGCTTTCATTGCCCACAAAGCCAGGAGCCGATTTTTCTAAAGCCGGGATGTATGGGAAAAGGCATTGGTGGTGGCTTCCCGAAAAATTGGCATCCCAAATTGATGCCTTTGCTACTTCACAAAATACAACACCTTTTGTTGTTTTGATTAGCGCGTATCATATTGTGCTGGCAAAACATGCCAACCAGCGCGAAATTATTGTCGGCACACCTTTTGCTAACAGGCAACACCCCATGACAGGCGAACTGATTGGGTATTTTACAAATATGGTGAGCATATCCTCCATAATTGGCGAAAATGATACGTTTGCCGATTTGATTGCCCGCTGCAACGAAGCTTCGATTGGTTCATTTTCTAATGCCTTGCTCCCTTTTGGTGAATTGGTGAAAAGATTGGGTCTCAAATTCCAACCAGGGGTTTATCCCATTTATCAAGCAATGTTCGTGTTGCAAAACTGGCCGCACCAGCCTTCCGAAAATGAAGGATTCCGCTTTACGCAAAAGGAAATTGGGAACGAAACCTGTAAAATGGATTTGCTTCTGAATATTGAAAAGTGCGATAACCGCTATGGCTGCTGGATCGAATTTGATACCCAACTATTTACCGACCAATTAATTGCTGCCCTATCCAATGATTTTAATCACATCCTGGAGCGCATCGTTTCCCGTCCCGATAGTAATGTGCTGTTGGAAATAGGGACCATGGGACTTCCTTATAAGGATGCTATGGCTGAAACCTGCATGGTTATTGGTGAAGGATCCCTGGCCATTTATTGTGCCGAACAGCTTTTCCAACAAGGGTTTTCCATCCAAAAAATTATTTCAATAGACGAAAAATTAATACCGTTTGCCCAAAAACACAATATAAAAGTTGAAACTGAATTAAGCAATAGTATTGATATTGAGCAGGTTGATTATATTTTTAGCATCAACAACAGCTTAATCCTCACTCCAGAAATACTCGGTAAGGTTACGAAACTTGCAATCAATTACCACGATTCGCCGCTTCCCAAATATGCAGGGATGTACGCAACAAATCAGGCGATTTTAAACGGTGAAACCTGTCATGGCGTTTCGTGGCATAGCATTACGGCACAAATTGATGCAGGCCACCTACTGGCTTCCGCCAAAGTTGATGTATTTGAAACCGATACTGCTTATTCGCTGAACATGAGGTGCTACGAAGCTGCAATAAACAGCTTTGGGTTGCTGTTAAATGATATTAAAAAAGGGAATCCCAATCCCCAACCCCAGGACTTGGGGCAGCGCAGTTATTTCCAGCTATGGCATCGGCCAGCGGGATTTGGAATAATTGATTGGCAAAAACCGGTGGGCGAAATTGGTAGGCTTTTAAGGGCTTGTGATTTTGGGCCGCATACCGAAAATGCTTTTTTGCTGCCCTATATTTATGTCAACAATAAGTTTTACAACCTTTTAAAAGCTACCTGTTTAGCCAGAAAAAACACCAAACCTGGCATCGTAAGTGTTATAAATAATACAATAGGTGTTGGATGTAAGGATGGAATTCTTCTTGTTGAAAAATTATCGGATCAGTCAGGAAACGAAATTTCACCTTCTGAAATCCTATTTGAAGGGCAGTTTTTGACCCAGCTCCAACCTGAAATTATAGGGCAAATATATGCGCATTATAAAAAGTGGGCAAAATATGAACCCTTTTGGGTAAAGCAATTCCTACAATCGGAATATTTCAAAATCCCTTTTCTTGAAAGTGGTTACAAGTTGATTAATGAATGGTATAATATAGAAGATATAGATTATCAGAGGATTAGTGCGCAAAAGCTGGGCCGTGCCGAAACCCTCGAAGCTTTGGTGGCCTATTATTTTCTTAGGCTGGCACGCAAAAACCGTGGAACGTTTGCCTATTCCGATACTTGCGAAAGCGGTGAAATGCCTTTTGGCCACTGGAAACCCCTCAATATTGAAATTGATGGGGATGAAACTTTAGGGGAAACCATTTCAAAAATATGCTCGCTGATCGCCGAAATTAAATTGAATGGGAACTATTGTTCAAATATACTGGACCGCTTCCCTTTACTCTCTGATTTAAAGGGAAAAATGCCGTTTGTTGTTTTCGCGAAAAGCGGTGCAACAAATAATTTTGAAGCGGAAGGATTATGCTTTGTGCAGGTTAACGAACAGTATATCAGTATTAAAGGAATAAATCCATCTATTGCCAATGCTCTAAGATCATTCATTGATATTGCTGGGCAATATTTAGGCGTTCCGAACAAACTTACACCTTTAATGGCTGGCACTTTTGAAAAACGCATTCACTTGGCACAGAATGTAACTGTATGTGAGCCTACCATTGTTGGCGATGTGATGGGCGCGTTTAAATTGGTTTCTGCCAATTTCCCTGAAAGCAACGCCATATTCGATTCGGGAAAGTATTATACCTATTCCCAATTTAACCAAGAGGTTGGGCAGCTTGCACTTATGTTGCAGAAATCGGGTGTTGGCCACAATTCGGTGGTTGCTATAAGTATGTACAGGAGCTATAATTATTTTCTTTCGGTGATGGCCGTTTTGCATTGTGGTGCAGCTTTTTTGCCCCTCGATCCAACTTTGCCACTCGAAAGGAAAAGGTTTATGATTATTGATTCCGATGCCAAACTATTGGTTTATAATGGGAATACCGATTTTTCTGATTCTGGGATTTTGAATTTGGATTTGGCTTCCCTCGTGTTAACCGAAGCTGCTGAATCCGTACCAACCCTCTGTGATGAAACCACCCTGGCATACATAATGTACACAAGCGGCTCCACCGGATTGCCGAAAGGCGTAAAAATTAGCAGAAAATCCCTTGCCTCTTTTATAGGTGGTGCGCTGGGTTTGTATAAAATTACTGAAACCGACAGCATTTTACAATTTGCCAACCTGGCTTTCGATGCTTCTATCGAAGAAATGTTTTGTGCGTTTTGCTCAGGTGCCGCACTTTACCTCCGAAACGATGAAATGTTGGATCCGGAAAAACTATTGTCGTTTACAACAAAACACGGAATTACAGTCTGGGATTTGCCCACAGCCTTTTGGCGGCAATTGCTTGCATCTGATGTATATAGGCAGCAAAACCAACTCACAAAGCTAAAACTTGTGATTATTGGAGGCGAGGCTGTCACCCTATCCGATTACACTTTATGGAAAAGCTTTGGCAATGCACAGCACGCCTTGTTCAACACGTATGGCCCAACCGAGACCACTGTTGTTGCCCTTGCATACAAAATAAACCAGCTTCCCGCCCAAGCGGATGATATACCTATCGGAAGGGTATTCCCCGGAAATACGGTCGCTATTATTGATCAATTTGGTTTTCAGTTGCCTGAGGGCGTTATTGGGGAATTAATTATTTCCGGCAAAAATGTTGCGGATGGTTATGTTATTGCACAGGAAAATCAAAAATTGCTTTTTGGGGTTGACGAAACTACAAAACTCCCGTCTTACAAAACAGGCGATCTAGTTGCCTGCGATCAATCAGGCTACATTCATTATATGGGAAGGAGCGATGAACAGCTTAAAGTCAGGGGTTTTAGGGTCGAACCCAAAGAAATAGAGATTTCGATTCGCAACATTGCAGGTGTTGAGGATGCAGTTGTAATTGGGGTTGCTGATCCTTCAGGGAATATAATATTGGCAGCTTTCTATACAGGTAAAAGCATCAAAAATAATCCTGATTTTATAAAGAAACACCTTCAGGAAATATTGCCAGCCTTCATGGTACCGGCTATCATAATCCATATTGATAAAATCCCACTTACCCGAAACGGGAAATCGGATCTTGCAAAATTGAACCAGCTTGGTATCCAGCATCATTCGGATTGGAAGCCTTCGTTTATGCCTGCAGTCGGAAAAACCGAAATTGGTTTGCAAGCGATTTGGGCCAAAATATTCAAAAGGGAAAACATTGGTGTTGAAGATAATTTTTTTGACATAGGCGGACATTCGCTTACTGCGGTGCAACTTATGGCAGGCATAAAACGTGAATTTGGTTCCGAACTTCCCCTTTCGGCTTTGATTGCTAAGCCTACCATCCGCTCTATTGCCGCCCTTATCGAAAGTAAAAACACCGATTACCTTTGGGATGTTATTGTGCCCATAAGGCGTGAAGGAAGTTTGCCCCCACTTTTTTTAATCCATGGGGCTGGCTTGAATATTTTGCTTTACCAATCATTGATAAAACATTTGAAATCCGATAGGCCGATTTATGCACTCCAGGCCAAGGGTTTGGATGGAAAAAAAACAATAAGCACAAGTATTGGCGAAATGGCCGAGCATTATATTATCGAAATAAAGAAGGTTCAGCCAAGTGGCCCATATTATTTTCTGGGTTTTTCGTTAGGTGGGTTTATAGGTTACGAAATGGCCCGAAAACTAATCAAACAAAACGAAAAAGTTAATTTTATTGGGGTTATTGATTCGGTTGCTTCGCTTGCCAAAGAGGAAATTCCTATATTGAAAAAAATGGTTTCAAGGCTTTTCAGGGCCGTGGCGGTTCCCATCTACACAGTGTGGCTATTTATGAGGGAGCCTTGGAACGGGAAAAGGGTTTTTTTAACGACCAAATCAAAGAATTTATCACTTACATTCCGATATTATTCCAAAAAAGCCGGTGTTTTGGAGGAAAAGGAAAAGACTTCGGATACACCGGAAAACGCCCTTCCTGTTTATCTCAACGAGAATTTGAAGATCAAGCTCGTAGATGCATTGAGGCAATATACTATCAAGCCTTCGGAAGTGCAGTTAGACTTGTTTAAAGCCGGGAAAGCAACTTTTTATATTGCTGATCGCAAGTCGTACGGCTGGTCGAAATATGCAAGCAAAGGCGTTGTAGCACACACGATACCTGGCGAACATTCGAGCATGTTTGCGCCTCCAAACGATAGTTTCTTTGCTCAAATCCTCGAAAAACGGCTTTCTGTTGCCGACCAATCAGAATGAAATGGTAGAAGTTCGAACTTGGGTTAAAATCCCGGATCTTAGCGAAATGCCAAAAGTCCTGCCTTGTTTGGTTTATTGCAAACCTCAAGGGGATATTGGGCAAGCAAAAAGTTGGATTTTATCGTTGCCGGAATTGGCCAAGGCCGACAGCTTATTGCCTCAATCGAGAAGGATTTATTGTGCGGCGCATGTTGTTTTGCGGTTAGTTTTAGCTCATTTTACTGGGATTGCGCCCGAAATATTAGCAATCGCCAATTTGGTTGAAAGCAAGCCGTTTTTACCAAACCATACTCTTAAATTCAATTTAAGCCATACCGAAAATGCTTTCTTAATTGCAGTTTCCAATCAAGAAATTGGCGTTGATATTGAGGAAATACACAATGATTTGGATTTTGAAGGCATAATGGATTTTGCTTTTAGCGAAAGCGATAAAATGTTGTGTGATAAGCACGATTTGCCAAACGCGTTCACCCAAATGTGGACGTTGAAAGAGGCTTACACGAAAGCGATTGGGACTGGTTTATCCGAAAACCTTTCTGAAATCAATATTTCAGGGCCAAAAAGTGTATTGAATCAGGATGGTTATTGTTCCAGCACTTTTATTTGCCCCGGAAACGAAATTGGAAGTGTGGTTTGTGGCCAGGATTTAACGGGGTTGCTGTTTTTTGAATTGCTTTGATAGGGTTGTTTTTAAAAATTGGCAAAATAGCAAACGGTTTCAACTGCTTTGGTTGAAACCGTTTTAAGACGTGGTTTTAAAGGGGGATTGAGGATTGGCTGTTTCTTAATATGTATTGAAATCAATGTTTTATAATTTTGTACAACAACATTGAGTTTCCCAATTTAACATTGAGCAAGTAAATTCCAGAAGGGTAGAGGCCCATATTTATCGAAGTAATTTCACCTTTCCCTAACACATCCTCTAATTCGTAAATGGCTTTCCCTTTTGAATTATAGAGTGAGTATTTATTGATTATTTGCCCTTTGGATTTCAAATTGAGGGTTTCGCTTACTGGGTTTGGCCACACTTCAATCAATTCATTGGAGGGTAATTCATCCAAACCGATAAATGGTGAAGTGTTGATGGTTAGGGCTTCGGAGAAAACCCCTGAACCACAGGCATTGATACCAGCAACTGATAATTCGCATATACCGTTAAATTGGGTATCCCAAATTATTGAGCAGGTGTTTCCCTGATGCGAAACGGAACCGGCTACTGCTGGGCTTAAAACCCAACTATATTCGGTGGCATTGGCTGATAGAGTGGTTGTGTAAATGGTTTCTGGGTTTATCAGCGGATTTACCATGGTCGAACCTATTGGTTGTGAAGGTGTTGCTGCAATAGAGTCAACGCTTACAGTTGTTGAAGCTTGCAGGGAATTTGATCCATCGTTTACAAGCACTGTATAAATTGTTGTCGTTGCCGGGTTAACCAATGGGTTTAAAATTGTTGACGAAAACCCAACAGGAACCGATGACCACGAATAGGTATAGTTGCCAGTTCCTCCTCCTGCAAATGCCGAAAGCTGGGAAAAACCACCAACACAAATTCTTTCAGGTTCCGAACTAACACTTACACTTAGTGGGCTGCCGGAAACATTCACAAAAATATTGTCAGAAGCTGTGCAAAGAGTTGCCGGATCGGTAATATTCAGTGTAAATTCCACAGAACTGTCCAATACTATGGTTGATGGGTTTAAAATATTTGATGAAGTAAGTTTATCAGCTGGTGTCCAACTGATTGTGAAGTTTCCTGTTCCCCCGGTGGCTTGTCCATTTAATATGGTTGAAGTACCGAAAGGAATGGATTGGTCAGTTCCTGCATTTGAGTAAACTGATGGATGAATAGTGAGTTGCAACGTGTCGGTTGCATCACCACATAAACCTGTGCCAAAACCAGTGAGTGCTAAAAATACTTGCCCATTTGTGATATCTGTTGCGCCAGGAGTATATGTGGGCGACAGTATTGAATTGCTGTTAAATACACCATCGCCTGCTGTGCTCCATAGTAAACCCTGGCTCGATGCACTGGCCCCTGTCACAGTAAACGAACTACCCGAACAAATAGAAGCATCTAATCCCGCCATTGCTGCAGGAGCTTGATAAACGGTTAAAAACATTTGATCTGTTACCGATTGTGCAGTTGGGCTTCCAACATGTATTGTTAGTTCGACAGAACCCGTGTTTTGGTCGTTAATTCCTGGAGTATAGGTAGGGTTTGGGATATTTGTGTTGCTAAAGTACCCATCACCCACCGATGTCCAGAAAAGGTTGCCTGCATTTATTACTGAGGCCTGCAACTGGTATGCCGTTGGCACACAAACATAATCATCAGCCCCAGCATTTGCCACCAATAATAAATCGCTGTAAGGTGGCCAAACAATATAATCCACCCAAGCTTTGTCGCTTCCGGCAACAACATTTACATCTTTGCTGTACCGCCAGGTAAATGTATGTGTGCCTTCCGTTACAGTATATGTAACCTTCGACCAGGCCACTTCGCCCGACCATTTTCCTTGTTCAACGCCATCAATTAAAAAAGTGAGGTAATCGTAATTGTTTTCGGAGGATACTTTTCGATAAAAACTGATTTCGGATGCAGAAAGCACATTCAATGTGATATACATCGAGCTTAACT
Source organism: uncultured Bacteroidales bacterium (assembly GCA_903946925.1). GTDB lineage: Bacteria > Bacteroidota > Bacteroidia > Bacteroidales > UBA4417 > UBA4417. The sequence goes on from CAJAXK010000053.1 coordinate 46,576, forward strand.
GGTTATCGAGGATTGTTCCCGATGCTGAGCAGTAATTTCCTTGTGAAGGCAAGGTATTTGTTGTTTCCCAATTGGCATTTCCTCCAAGTTGCCATGCAAAGCGTGTAAAATTGTTGGTTTCGAAGTCTTCGGCAATTTGCCCGACCATAAAATATACGCTGTCAGAAAGTGTGTAATTGTGATCTGCCGATAGTAATAATCCAGCTAAACCAACATGCCCGAGAGGACAGGAAGCCGAAACAGAAATTTGAAAATCAATACTTTGAGTGCCGTTCTTGTTGATGATAGGGATTGAAGCATTTCCCTGTATGATGCTGATCATGGGGTCGATAGCACTTAATATTGTATTGATATTTGTTGCAGCCGAACCTCCACCATTTTTTATGGTTATGTGTAAAACCCCGTTTTCGCCAGGCATTAATATATTGTTGTTACCATCCAGAATGTTGATGGCAGAAACCGAAAGTTCTGGTGAATTGGCTGTAAGTGGTATGATACGTGTAAATATATCTTCGGTAGCAACTGCCTGATTGGTAGTAATAATAGTGTGGTTGTTCGGAACCTGATCCGAAACGTGAAATGATATGGCATTTGTAACGGTTATGGTTTGTCCGGGGTTCAGCAACCCAAAAAGCTGTGTGCTGTCAATAAGTGAAATATAGGGATCGGTAACAAGAAAGCTTAAATTTACGTTATTTAGTGGCGTACTGCCAATGTTTGTAAGCTTAGCCGTAAGCATGGCGGTTTCGCCATATTCGATTATGCTGTCGCTGCCCGAAGTAACGGTGTATTCGATGGTTATGCCTTTGGTCGAAAAATTCAGCGTTTTGGTGGTATATAGATTATTGTTGTCCTCGGCATAAAACTTTATCGGCACATTGCTGCAAGTAGTTGTGGGCGTGCCCGAAAACACCCCATCGTCGCTTAAACCCATTTCATACGGGAATGTTGGAGTTGTAAACCGGAACATTGAATTGGCAGTTGGCTGAGCGATCGAATCGGAAATTGAGCCAAACCTGTAATTTACCCCGTCACCATTCGAAATACCCATATTCCATGTAACCCAATCGTTTGAAACTATACTTCCATAATAAAATTCGAGTTTCCCATCGGGGAATATTTTTACCGCAAAATTCAAATCGGTAGTTGGCCCACTTCCATACATTCCTGATTTCCATCGGAATATGGCATAATTCTGATTCCCCTCGTACCAAATCCCATCTCCTTCGGAAGGGAAAAAAGTAAGTGGTTTCGACATATAAGGCGAAATATTGCGCGTATTTTTAAAATATGTTTTTTCGTAAATGAGAAAAGTCCAAGGGGTTAAATCGGGCTGAAACATCAGGTAACCATCAACATTTGCATAGAGTTTCGAGTATTTTTTGCCATAAAATGGGAACTCGAATGGTAAGTTTACTTCAGCAAACCCACTTGAAGTATTGGTAATGGTAAGTTGTTGTGCCGTTACTGTTGGGAATGGGGTTGGGACAGGCGTTTCGGAATAGTCGCAAAATAATTTCCAACGGTATGCTGGAGTTCCTCCGGTGGCGTTCATTTGCTGGCTGAAAGGTTCATATATTTTAGCTTCCGGAATTGAGGTATTGGTAATCGAAGGCCGATTGTGGATCGGTGTATAAATTATCGAAAGCTGCGTTAGCCCATTTTCGATAAGGGGCACATTGCTGCTGGGGCAAGAAATTATAGTTGTTACGCCCGAATAATCCACCAGATCAAACGATATAATTTGCCCGGTAGCGGCATTTGAAGGATCGTTTTCCTGTACAGTGAAGAAAAACTTTGCTGCTTGTCCTGGCTCGGTTTTACTAAGCAATGGGGTTGCATCAATCCCAAATTCAATGGTTTTATCGGCTTCCGTGTTCCCTCCAAGCATAAATTTATCCCCTCCCTGTAAATCGAAAATGGGAAGGTTAAGCAAATCGTCTGGCTCGGTAGCAAGTGTGTTTTGGGCAACCCCAGCCATGATTTTTATTTTATTCCGAGAAGTATGTTTCAAAGTGATTTTGTATGTGAGTTTTGGGCTTACATCCTGTTTTACCTTTACAATATGTGCCGAATGGTTCCAAATCCCACCACTTCCCGAATTGTCGGCAAACGTTTTGTACATCACAAACGAAAAGCCTTGATCGCCCCAGTTGTTGATGCCGCCGTATGTATTTGCAAGTTTAAAACCACCTATTTCCCAGTCTTTTACGTTTACCATTCCATCGCCGTTAATATCAATGGTATTGGTATAAATCCCATCGCCATTATAATCGTATCGAATAGAATCGTTATATCCTACTAAAGTAACTGCATGATTTGTGCTGCCGCCCCAGGTTACAATTACCCATTTTCCCGCTTCGGGGGTTCCTGCTGCAAGTTGTGCATCAGGCGTTTTATATTGGATATAAATATTTGCAAGCCCACCAAAACTCGAAGTATTTGAATGGTTGAAAATCCAGTTTTTCAAAGTGGTTAAACCCGACACATCGCCGGCATTGATAGCGTAAACATCGCTTATTCGGTTGTGCATGGCATTGTAATAGGTGTTGTACCCGGTCATCCAACGCGACGCGCCACCTGTAGAAAGCCCGCCATAATCGGCAACGGTTGGGTTTCCACAACGTTTTACAATTTCCCACGATTCGAAATAACTTACCCCGGCATCGCTTCCACCATTTATAAAATCGTAAGCGAAATGAGTAGCATACTGGTTTTGTGCAACATTTGCCGGTAGGTTTCGTGCTACGGCCATTTCGTAAGTAAAATTGAGGCCAATGCTTGCTGCCTGCCCACATTCGAGCCCCGATTGGTTGAACAAGGGCCGAAAATAAGGCTGTGTGGTGTTGTCAACACTTATGGGCAAGGTAACTGCCTGATCGCTAATATTTACTTTGTATTCGGGAAAAGTTGAGAGTTTTTCCAGATCCGTTTGTGAGAGAGGGTTTAGCCCATTCAGGATCTGGCTTTTTTGTGCTGAAACAAAAAAGCTAACCGCAATTAAAAAGGGGATCAGCAGGTAGTTTTTATTCATAATCTTAAGTTAAACAACTGTGAGTAAGCGAATTATTAAGAGTCTGTCAATAAAGTCAGGTTTTATTTGTATTTACGGTGTATGCGTTGCGATTATAACTCGCTGAAAATAAATCGTAAATCGTAATTTGTACATTTTGAACTAATCCAAGTCAATAAACATACTCTATTTAGATGGGATTTCTGTCTAACCCATTTATAATTTTATCTTTTAGCTAATTTCGTCACTATCATTATTAAACCTAAAGCCCAATCTTTTGCCTGTGGTCATTTTCATGTTTTCGAGCGAACTTTGGATGTCGGCAACCGTAATCATTTTCATGGCTTCATAAGGCGGTGTCAGCAAATCGAAATTGCAGGTGTAACGGATAGCTGATTCGAGGATAAGCCTGACAGATTCGCGGGTAATTATAGAAGACTGGAAATTGTTGTATAATTGACCAACTTCCCGTTTGCCTTCGACAAAGTAATGGTTCTCCTTGTTAAGGAAAACGCGCCCAATCATATATCCTAAATCGTTGAGCCTATTGTATTTGAACGAATCGGCCAAAAAGTTGAAAATCATGATAACACCGCAATACGATCGGCTTGGATCTTCGTTTATATATTGGGTTTTCATAACTTCGTGATCGCGCGAAAACTCGAAAATATTGGTGTGCATGGTAAAAATAAGTATATCGCCGCCAAAGCGGAGTTCGGCATCGAATTCGCCTTTGTCGCGGTATTCAAAAGGGATTTGCAAAGGGTCGTTCCTAAATTTCTGCCTGTATTCTTCCGACATTTCTGCCAATACCGACTTTATTGTCCGAAAAGTTTCGAGGGTTGAACGGTAAACTTCCTGTTTAAAAGCGGCTTTTCTCCTAAGCCCTATAAAAAGATCGTCGGAAGGTAAAATATCCATCATAACAGTCTAAATGTTGAGGATATAAAAGTAATAAATAAATCAAACTGACAAAAAATAACTGGTTGTTGAACTATTTTTTCCGAACAAGGAAAGTCGATTGTTTCCCAAAATAAACCATACAAAAAAGGCCAGCTTTTAGCCGACCTTTCAAATATTACTTTTCTTATCAAACCCAGTATTCATCCACACACTTATTCGTTTTCTGGTCCCAGTAAGCAGGTGAAACCCTACCGCCATCAGCAGTTTTCAAACTCAATTCGTAAACTGCTATAACCGGATTAAAAACCAAATCGGTAACACCAACCGTGAATAGGGTAGGGGCGTCGTCAGTTGTTTTTTTGTCTTCAACAACAATTACTTCAAATTTATTGAATTGAAGCAGTTCTTTGAGGAATTCCATCCGGTTGGAGGGTACCCCTTTTTCGACAATTGTACAGCGTTGCCCGTTTAATTCTTCGACTATATGTTTTGCTTTGAGTGGCATAAAATCAATTTTGTGTTAGTGGAACGTGCTTTTGGGGATTAGTTTAAAATACCAAAAGTAAAAGAATTGATGAACTCGTAGAGCTGGCTCCAAAAACCCAAAACGAAAATGCCAATGGCACAAACCATCAGGCTTATCCTGGTTATGGTATCGCTTTTGAAAAAGGCAATTGGGCTGTCGCTTTTGTTGATGAACATTGCTTTTACAACTAACAGATAATAATACAACGAAATGGTTGCATTTAACACCGCGATGAAAATCAGCCAATAGTAACCACCAGAAGCTGCTGATGTGAAAAGGAAGAACTTTCCGAAGAAACCTGCAACCGGCGGAATACCAGCCAGGGAAAATACGCTCAACATCATTAGAAGCGTTAGTTTTGGGTTGGTGGCATAAAGTCCATCGTAATCGTCCATGCTTTCTTTACCTGTCTTTGCCGAAATTGCCGAAACAACTCCGAAAGCGCCAAGGTTAGAGAAAATATATACCAATACAAAGTAAACCGTTGCAGTCATCCCGATCTGGTTTCCACTGATTATACCAAGCAATATAAACCCAGCCTGCGCTATACTCGAAAAGGCGAGAAACCGTTTCATGTTTTTTTGCCTAATCGCGAAAAGGTTACCAATGGTCATGGTCATTACAGCAATTAGGTAAACAATGTCTTTCCAAAGGTAAGCAATGGAATGGAACACTGTGAACATTACCATAATAAGTATAAATGCAGAAGCACCTTTTGAAATCACCGAAAAATAGGAAGTTACATTAACCGGTGAGCCTTCGTACACATCGGCAGTCCAAAGGTGGAATGGCACCAATGAAATTTTGAATGCCATACCTGTAAAGAAAAATATAAACGCCAAAACCTGCATTGGGGCATTTGAGTAGAGTGTTCCAATTGTATCAAAGTATATAGATCCAGTGGAACCATAAATCAACGAAAGCCCAAAAAGCAGGATGCCAGACGATAAGGCAGACGACAAAATAAGTTTAATCCCAGCTTCGGCCGAACGCGTTTGGTGATGAGTATAAGCCGCCAAAGCTGCCATAGGTATTGTGGCAAGTTCAAGCCCAAGATAGAGCATAAGGAAATCGCCGGACGAAATCATAAAATTCATCCCAACAAGGGTTGAGAGGAGCAGGATGAAAAACTCGCTGATTTTCTCACTATTCTCTTCCTTTTTCAGCCAGTTAACGCTTTGCATCAAAATGATCAGCACCCCTACATTGAGAATATTCTTCATCAAAATGGTTAGCCCATCTGTATGGTACATCCCACCAAAAAGCATCCCGGTTTGGGCTGGAAGGAAACCAACTACTGTATGGATAAAAAACAAGGAGATTGTGATTGGGATTATCCTGTTTTTTTGGCTTTTTTTCAGGTTCAGGTCGATAATGAGAACTAACAATACCAAGGATGTCAGTATTAGTTCGTGCCGCATTGTCAAGAAATCGTTTATGCTCATATTCTGAGTATCTTAAGTGATGATTAAATCGATGGATTAAAAAAGCCCTGCAATGGTTACACCGCTTATTTTTTCAATAATTGGACCCAGGCTAAAGTTTATCATATCCGACAACCAAAGAGGTGCCATACCAATCGCAGCTATTGAAAGGAGCAATGTCAAAGTCGAAAGTTTTTCATACCAAACTGCATCAGTTAAATGCAGATAATGGTCGTCCTTTATCGGGCCCAAAAGTAAGATGCCAACAACTCTTAGAATATAAACCGCAGTTATAACTATTGAAGAAGTTGCAACTATCGTAGCTACCCTGTGGAAGGTATCTGTGTGCTGGTAAGCTCCAACAAAAATTGTCATTTCAGCAACAAATCCGCTTAATCCTGGAAGTCCTAATGAAGCAAGTCCGGCAATAACATAAACAACACCAAGGAAAGGGATAACTTTCATTAAACCACCCATCTCATTAATCAAACGTGTGTGTGTGCGTCCGTAAATCATACCAATTAAAGCAAAGAAAAGGGCTGTCATCAAACCGTGTGAGATCATTTGGATGATTGCGCCGTTCATAGCTGTCTGGTTCATCATAAGTATGGCAAAAAGCACCAGGCCACAATGGCTTACCGATGAATAGGCATTGATGTATTTCAAATCTTTCTGTGCAATTGCTCCAAAAGCACCATAAACAACGCTAATACTGGTGAGGATAATAAATATCCAAGCTTGTTCATGTGCGGCTTCTGGCATTAAATAAATTGCAACCCTGAAAGCACCATATCCTCCAAGTTTCATCAACACGCCTGCATGTAGCATCGAAACGGCAGTTGGGGCTGATGCGTGGCCATCGGGCGACCAAGTATGGAAAGGAAACAAAGCACCAAGAATCCCAAATCCAACAAAAGCGAATGGGAACAGGAAACGCTGCATTTCGATAGGGATGGTATTCTTTGAAATCTCAAGTAAATTGAATGTAAGGACACCTCCCGCAGGAGCCGAATAAAAATAAATCCCAAGGATGGCAACAAAAAGCAGTGCTGATCCGGCCATAAGCATCAGCGTAAGTTTCATCGCCGAATATTCTTTTGGTCCCGAACCCCAAATGCCAATCAGCAGGTACATTGGTATAACAGCTACTTCATAAAACAGGAACATTGTAAAAATGTCGAGCGAAATAAAGAATCCAAAAACCCCAGAAGCTAGTAGGATTAATGAAATAAAGAATTCCCTGTAAAGAAAATCAACCATCCAGGAAGCGAAAATTCCGGCAAATACAACAATAGCCGTAAGGGCAATCATTGCAACAGAAATACCATCAACACCAATTGTATAATGTATGTTCAGTGTCGGAAACCACACCGCATCATAATAAAAAAGCATGTCGGCTGTATTGCCTGCGTTGCGTTCGGCGAGATACATGTAAACAAGTATCCCTGCAACAATGAGTTGGATTCCCATTCCAATGGCGCTCACAATACGGGTTTGCTTCATATTGCTGGTAAACAATATCGCTATTATCGTGAGAACAGGTATCAGAACAAATAAGCTGAGTATATTCATATTAGTTTTCTTGCTATTTAATGTGAATTCCTTTTAAGTGGATTTTGGTTTTACCAGAGGTAAACAAATATTAAGACCAATGCAATGGCTCCGGTAACAAATACATACCCGTATTGTTGAATCCTTCCTGATTGCATGCCTTTTATCAGGTGCGAAGTTTTTTCGGTTGTGGTGGCAATACCTACCATGGTAGCATCTACCACATGTCTGTCGAACCAAGCTACAGGTTCCGAAATATAGCGGAAGATGATTTTCTTTGTTACAAAAAGGTAAACTTCGTCCATATAAAATTTATGGTAAGCCCATTTGTAAAAACTACCAAAATTGTTAGCCATTTTGTCGGGTAAAAGGCTTACTTTAAAGTACATCATGGTTGCAATGGCAATACCAACAAGCCCAACAAGTACCGAAGGGATAGCAATGCTCCAATCTATATGGGCTTCAAACGGCATCCCATCGGAAGTTACCAAAGCATGGAAGGGTAAAAATCCTGCAAAAATGGAACCGAATGCAAGAACCATCAATGGAATGGTCATTACAAAAGGTGCTTCGTGTGGCGTATGATGGTAATGTGTTGCTTTGCCCCAGAAAATGCTGTAGTACAAGCGGAACATATAGAAAGCCGTGAGGCCAGCAACCAAAAATTCGATGGAAAACAGAATTTTGTTGTGATGCCAGGCAGCAACCATTATTTCGTCCTTGCTGAAGAATCCTGACAAAGGTGGGATACCAGCAATAGTAATACATGCAATTAGGAAAGTGATGTGGGTTATTGGTAAATACTTGCGCAATCCACCCATATCTTTCATATCGTTACTATGAACGGCATGTATAACCGCTCCCGCGCCAAGGAACAATAATGCTTTGAACATGGCATGTGTAAACAAGTGGAAATTGCCAGCCATAAACCCAAGCCCATCGTGGCCGCCATATCCCGAAACACCAAGTGCAAGCATCATATAGCCGATTTGCGACATGGTTGAATACGCAAGTACACGTTTGATATCGGTTTGGGTACAAGCGATAACAGCAGCAAAGAGGGATGAAATTCCTCCCACCCAGGCAACAACGTTAAGAGCATCGGGAGCTCCAAGAGCATAAACAGGGAATAGACGTGCAACGAGATAAACACCAGCAACAACCATGGTAGCCGCATGAATAAGGGCTGAAACAGGTGTTGGACCTTCCATTGCATCTGGTAACCAAATGTGTAAAGGGAACATGGCAGATTTACCGGCACCGCCCATAAAAATGAAAATCAATGACCAAGTAAGTACTGATAATCCCATAAAGGCTGCTCCACCAGGCATGGTAATAGCGGGACCGGTTGGGCTTGTAAGCAGTTGAAAATCAAAAGTACCGGTATTGAAAGACAAGATTAGGATACCAATCAGGAATCCCAAATCAGCAAAACGGGTAACAATAAACGCTTTTTTTGAGGCTGCGACCGCACTCGGTTTCTGATAATAAAACCCAATCAAGAGGAATGAGGAAACCCCAACAAGTTCCCAGAAAATATACATCTGAAAAATATTGGTGGCGAGTACCAGTCCCAACATCGAGAAACTAAACAACGAAAGAAACGCGAAAAACCTGTGGAAACCGCGCTCGCCTTTCATATAACCCAGGCTGTAAATATGCACCATCAGGGACACGGTAGTTATTACTACCAACATCATTACCGAAATAGGATCAATTAAAACACCAAGGTTAATGGTAAGTTTATCGGTAAGGTGAAGCCAGGTTACTTCAACAGCTTTAATTGATTTGAAGCCGGTTTCAGCAAGATGATCGGTCCAAAAATAACGAATCGCAGTCAAATACGAAAGTATAGCTGCAATGCCTAATCCAACCGTGCCAATTAATCCTGAAATGATTGGCTTCATTTTGTGCCCTGTGAGTCCGATCAGTAGAAAAAATACGAAAGGTATCAGAGGGATTAGTAAGGTATAAGTGTAATCGACCATATTATTGGGTAATGGTTAATGGGAAATGGTTATTAGTAATGGTCATGCTTTGTAAATGATTGTTCTTGGTTTTCATCTTGGTAGAAATTCAGGGAGCATTTTCAAATTTTCAAATCCCCAAATTTTCAAATTAAAATTTCATTTCATTAACATTGTCAACATCTATCGACCTGAAATTACGGTAAATATTGATTATTATCGCAATGGCAACAGCAGCTTCGGCGGCGGCAATGGCAATTATGATAAGGGTGAAGAAATGGCCTTGCAGGTTTTGTGGATACAAATATTTATTGAACGCTACAAAGTTAATATTCACGGAATTGAGAATCAACTCAATTGACATAAGCATGGTTATCAAGTTTTTACGGGTAAGAAAACCGTAGATTCCAATGAAAAACATCAGAGTGCTGATTACCAGGAAATATTGCAATGGTATGGTTCCGGTCATTTGTTAGTTTGCTAATTGGTTGATGGGTTTATTGGTTGATTGGTTGAAGGGTTTATTGGTTAAGTGGTTGATGGGTTTAGTGGTTGATGGGTTTTGAAACTCTGTTATTAGTATGATAATAACCACATTACCGAATTACCACATTATCGCATTTTCACATTTCCACATTATCGCATTATTTAATTATCGCACTGTCCTTTTCTTTACGAGCTACTATAATTGCCCCTATTAAAGCAGCGAGTAGTAGTAGCGAAATAACTTCGAATGGAAGTGCAAATCCATCCCGTTCGTAAGAGATAAGTGCATTTCCAACATCGGTAACAGAGGAAGTTTGTGCCGGTAAATCTGATTTTATGAAGGTAAATTGAAAAATGGTAATTAAGGTCAACAATGCTCCGGCTCCAACAGCCAAGGCCGAGAGTAGGCTTTGTTTCATATCGGCCATAATTGCTTTTTCGCTGATGTGGCTTGTAAGAAGTACTGAAAATATAATCAGTACAACAATACCACCGGCATATACTGTAAGTTGCACTGCTGCAAGGAAAGTATATTCGAGCATAAAGTAAATGGCGGCTGTTGATATAAGTACAAAAAGCAGGTAAACAGCAGCCCGCAATATTTTCCGGCTTGTAACGGTAAGCACCGAAAACACCAGGATCATTCCGGCCAGAAGGTAAAACATTACTTCACTATTCATTGTATTTTGCTATTTTAAATTTATTGAGGATCTTTTGGATGTATGTGGTTGATTCAGTTGTTATTCAGTTGTTTATTCAATTGTCATTCGGTTGACATTCATGGTTGATTCGATGGTCATTCGTGGTTGATTCGGTTGTCATTCGATGGTTGATTCGGTTGTCATTAGTTGTCATTAGTTGTCATTCATGGTTAATTCAGTTGTCATTAGGTTAATTTTGTGAAAAGATTCCACTATTAACCATTTTCCATTAACCATTTTCCATTAACTATTTTCCATTAACCATTAACTATTAACCAATAACTATTAACTTATTCCTTTATCCCCTCCATGATCTTTGATCCAGGCTGGTTCAGCACTTTTGTCATGGATGTGCGGTTCCAATAGGCATGTTCGAAATTCTGTCCCATAACAATTGCATCCGATGGACATGTTTTAACACACAAATTGCAAAAGGTACACATACTCAAATGGTAAATGTGCTGGTCGATAACCCGCTTTTTCTTGCCTTCTTCGTTTACAATGGATTTAGAAATTATTTCTATCGAGCCATTCGGACAGTTTATTTCGCAAATTCCACATCCTGTGCATTTATGCTCGTTGTTTTCGTTGTGCGGCATAATTACCTCACCACGGAAACGCTCATACATAACAAGGGTATCGCGGTTTTCAGGATATTGCTGGGTGACATTTTTCCATGGAGTGAAAAAATACTTTGCAGTAACTTTCATACCGGTTAGCAAGCTCCAGATTGCAGAGAATATTTCAGCTATATAAGCGAAGAATGATTTCATCTGTTATTATTTATTTTTTAGGGGTCAGATGTAATATGCCAGATTGATTATTTGCAACCTCCCGTTGGTGGTTTATACCAATCATGGCTATTTCATGTTTAGTTAATGTTATCAGGTTCAAAATTTTACCAATGCCAGCCCAATAAAACCATGGTTGCCATTAAAAGTATATTGAATAGGTTAATGGGTAAAAGATATTTCCATTCTAAGGTGAGTATTTGGTCAATCCTTAGGCGCGGGAAAGTCCATTTGAACCACATGATTAGAAATATTATCCCAAACACTTTCAAGAAAAACCAAATTAGTCCTGGAATGAAATCCATTACAGCATTGAACCCTTCGAAGTTTCCAAAATGGAAAGGCATCCAACCACCAAGGAAAACTATGGTAGCCATTGCTGCAACAATGAATAGGTTTATATATTCGGCCAAGAAAAAGAAAGCAAATTTAATACCCGAATATTCGGTGTGGAATCCGGCAGTGAGTTCCGATTCGGCTTCAGCAAGGTCGAAAGGCCCGCGATTGGTTTCGGCTGTTCCTGCTACAACAAAAACAAAAAATGCTATAATGGCTGGGATATGACCTTTAAACAAAAACCATCCTCCACGCTGCAATTCAACAATTTCCGAAATCTGCATTGTGCCTGCCATAATTACCATGGTAATCAGCGACATCCCTACCGAAAGCTCGTAACTTACAATCTGTGCACCACTACGCATGCCGCCAATAAGCGAATATTTGTTGTTGCTGGCCCATCCCGCAAGCAATACGCCAATTACCCCAACTGACGAAACTGCTGTTACAAAGAAAATACCTATGTCGAAATCAAGGGCTTGCAAACCAGGTGCAAAAGGTATTACTGAAATGGTAAGGAACGGAACAATGATTACAATAAATGGGGCAAGGTTATAAAGGAATTTGTCAACGCTTTTTGGGGTAATCAATTCTTTCATCAACAACTTTACAAAGTCGGCGATGGTTTGCAGCAAACCCCATGGACCTACCCTCATTGGGCCTAAACGCTGTTGGAATGCAGCGCAGACCTTCCGCTCGACATATACAAGCAAAAGCCCGAAAACTGCAATAAACAGTAGGAACAAAACACCGATAATAGTCCATTCAATAATCAGTGTAAGCAATGGAGAAACGTTTTCAATCAATCCCTGATGAATGGATTGGGTGAGGGGTGTAAAATCGTATTTTTCGAATGCCATTCTTAAATGGTTTTATCAGATTTTTAACTAATTAGGTTTTTCAGCTACCTTTTGTGATCAATACTTCACTGAATTTTCTTTGATTGCTAATGTATTTTTTATATAGTTTTTCTCTACCAATTCCCCTTACCATTTTCCATTAACTATTTTCCATTAACTAGTTCCCCTGTAAGAACCTACCGATCAATATCAGGAATTACAAGGTCGAATGTTGCCATAATGGCCACGAGGTCGGCTATTTTCCAGTTTTTAGCTATATGGTTTATCGTGAACAGGTTTGAGAAGCCTGGCGAACGGAATTTTACGCGATAGGGGTTTTTCTTTCCATCGCTCACAATATACACACCAAGCTCGCCACGGGCAGTTTCAACACGTTGATAAAATTCTCCTTCAGGAAGTTTAATCACACCTTTCATTTTCAAAGCGTAATCACCCTCAGGGATATTGTCAATCAGTTGCTCGATTATATGCAACGATTCCCACATCTCGTCCATCCTGAGTTTCCAGCGCATAAACGAATCGCCATCGGTACCCAATTTTTCTTCAAATTTCACAAGCGGGTAGGCACTGTAAGGATGATGTTTGCGAACATCGCAGCTAAAGCCTGAAGCCCTGCCTGTTGGCCCGGTAACGCCAAATGCAATTGCATCTTCCTTTGATAAAACACCAACCCCTTTTGTACGGTTTTGGAAAATGATATTGCCGGTTAGCAATTTATCGTATTCGGGCAGTATTTTTTTGAATTTCGTGATGAAGGCTTTAACCTTGCGCTGGAAGTTGGGATGTATATCGAACATCACTCCGCCAGGTACGGTGTAATTTAAGGTCAAACGGGCACCACATGTTTCTTCAAAAATATCCAGAATATCCTCGCGGTCGCGCAAACCATAAAAGAAAGCGGTAAGCGCACCCAAATCCATCCCCGAGGCACACCACCATAATTGGTGCGAAGCCAAACGTTGAAGTTCATCAAAAATGGTACGGATATATTTTACTCGTTCCGGCACTTCGACCTGTAATGCGTTTTCCACACATAAACAAACTGCTTCATTGTTCATGTGCGCCGACAGATAGTCCATTCGGTCAGTGAGATGCGGAATCTGGGGATAGGTGAGCGACTCGGTCATTTTTTCGATCCCACTATGGATGTATCCAACATGAGGCTCAACATTATGAACGATTTCCCCTTCAAGTTTTACAAGCAACCTAAGAACGCCGTGCGTACTTGGATGCTGTGGACCCATATTTACCAGATATTCATCAGTCTTGATCTGGTCGGTTGTGGATATGAATTTTTCAATGATTTCGGCCATAACTATCTTTCTACAACGTGGATATCATCGTGAAAATCTTTGCGGAGCGGGAACCCCCATGTATCATCAAGGAAAAGCCTGCGCAAATGTGGATGATTATTGAATTTGATCCCAAGCAAGTCGAATATCTCGTCCTCGTGAAATTCAGCAGTTGGCCAAATATCCGAAACCGTATCCAAAACTGTTGTTACCCTATCTTCGGTATTGGCTTTGACAACCAAATAATGTTTATGCTTAGTTGATTCGAGATGGTAAACAACCTGGATAAATGTAGGATAATCAACGCCAGATTGACAAAACAGATAATCGAAAGCCAAATTTGGATCCGATTTTAAGTTGAGCATAAAAGCGTGGAGCAATTCCTTGGGGACATTAATTTCAGGATACTGGTTGCCTTGTTTGGCTACAGCATCTGGGTAGGCTTTTGAAAGGTGATCTATAAGTTGTTCGTTTGTCATGGCCTGAAATGTTTTCGGATTTTGCCTTTAAGGGTATTTCCCAAATGCGAACCCTTATTTAGCTAAACTTTTTTTAAAGTTCTTCTCCCTTTTTATCTTTTTCTGCAATTGCAGGAAGGCGTACAGCAATGCTTCCGGTCGTGGTGGGCAGCCTGGAACGTATATGTCAACAGGTATTACATGGTCGGCACCTTTAACTATTGCATAGGAATTATAAAAAAACGGCCCACCCGAAACTGCACATGCCCCCATGGCAATTACATACTTGGGGTCAGCAATTTGGTCGTACAATCGCTTTAGGACTGGAGCCATTTTATAATTGATGGAACCAGAAATTATGATCATGTCAGCCTGACGTGGGGTTGCCCTGGCGACTTCGTAACCAAACCGGGCCATATCGTGCCTCGAAGCACCAACAGCCATAAATTCGATTGCGCAGCACCGTGTACCGAAAGTCAATGGCCAAACCGAATTAGCCCTTGACCAGTTAACTAATGCATCTAATTGCGTGAGTATTATACTGCCCCCTTCGTATTGTTCCAATATAGGGAAGTCGTTTTTCTCGAATTCTTTCTTTGATGTTATTCCCATTTCAATGCATGTTTTTTCCAGCCATATAAAAGGCCGAGACCTAAAATGAAGAAGAAGATGAGTATTTCGATGTAGCCTGTCATTCCTGCGGTTTTCATCACAACAGCCCAAGGAAACACAAACACTGTTTCCACATCGAAAATAAGGAAGATGATGGCAAAAAGGTAATAGCCCACGGTATATTGCAACCATGAACCGCCAATGGTCTCAATCCCACATTCGTAAGGCTCAAATTTGGCAGGGTTATACGATGTTGGTGGCACAAAACTGGAAAAAAGCATCGCCCCTCCCACAAGTACCACAGCAACAATAAAAAAAAGTACTAATGCACTACTATCCATAACATGGTTTTTTGTTGCGCGTTTATGTTTAAGGGGGCAAAAGTATTGAATTGTTATTATTATATATGTGATAAAACTGATACAAATCTTAATTTAGAAACACTCTAAATTAGTATTTACTAAAAATGATGGCCCTTTAAATGTTAAATGTTTGTAAATGTGTAAGAAAGCTATATTAAAGTTAGATAAGAATAAAATTATTTTTTCTAATTTTACCAAAACTTTCAAATAAAAGTTATCAACCATGAAAAAAATATTGTCAATAGTTGCCATGATAGCCGTTTTCTCTGTTTCGATGGCGGCTGCGCAGAAGAAAACGGAAGAGATAAAAATAAAAACTTCGGCCCAATGCGAAATGTGCAAAACGCGCATAGAAACTGCAATGGCTTACGAAAAAGGTGTGGTGAACTCCGATTTAAACCTTGTTGATAAAGTACTGACCGTTACCTACAAGCCAGGAAAAACTACACCAGAAAAAATTCGCAAAGCAATAAATGCTGTTGGTTACGATGCCGATGAAACACTGGCCGACCCAAAGGCTTATGCTGCCTTATCCCCATGTTGTAAAAAACCGGATGATCCTGATCATGTTGATCATTAAGCAATGAAGTTTAATGAATTTTGTTGAAAAGTTTTGCAATCATGGTTTGATGATAAAAAATCAACTTCCCTTTGATTTACTATTTCCCAATTCCCTTCATCCTTTCCTGTTAACCTGTTATCGAGAACCTGTTCCCGATAACCATGTCCCGATAACTATCTCTCATTAACCATTTCCCAATAACTAACTCCCATTAACTATTCCTCGATAACCAATAACCAATAACCAATTAGCTACATTTGTGCTCAACCACAACCCTACCAGTTATCCCTCCTTGAAGGATTTTTTCTATTTTATTTTGAAGTTGGTTTAAACCAACCATGTCTATTTCGATAGAACTAAAATTTGGTTTCCAATCACCTGATAGTTTTGCCCACAATTCTTTTCTTACATTCATTGGAGTGGTTGCCGAGTTTACACCCAATAGATTGACCCCATTTAATATAAATGGAAAAACGCTGGTGCTGAGTAGGGGAGAAGCCACATTGCCACAACATGCCAAGTTTCCATGGGTTTTTAGGGATTTTAAAACAGTGGCTAATGTGTTGCCTCCAACAGTGTCAATTGCTCCAGCCCATTGCGGGCGAAGGAGCATTTTTCCTGATTTATCATCAACAACATCCCTTTCAACTATAGATTTTGCACCTAAGCGTTCCAAATATTCCTTTTTATCAGACTTTCCAGTCGAAGCGGTAACGTTGAAGCCTAATTTTGAAGCAATTGCAACCGAAAGGCTGCCAACCCCGCCTGTTGCACCGGTAACGAGTAGTGTTCCGTCTTCAGGTTTCTGTCCGCTGCGGATTAGGTGGTGCATTGAAAGGGCAGCGGTAAAACCGGCGGTTCCTAAAATCATGCTTTCTTTGAGACTAAGTCCGGTTGGCAAGGAAACAACCCATTCTGCCGGGACATTTATATATTCGCCAAAACCGCCCATGGTACTCATCCCCAGATCGTAACCTGTAACAATTACCTCATCGTCGGGATTAAAATTTGTAGAATTGCTTTCGACAACGGTTCCTGCCGCATCAATTCCGGGAGTATGTGGATAGCGGCGGGTTACCCCTTTATTGCCTGAAGCTGATAAAGCATCTTTATAATTGAGGGATGAATAGGCAACCTTGATCAAAACCCCGTTTTGAGGCAGTTCGTCAGTGTTTCGCTGGATAATTTGGTTTTTGAAAGTCCCATCGGCTTCTTCAGTAACCCAATAGGCATTGAAAAGTATGTTCTTCATAGAAGGTTAATTTGAAAATGTTGCCCTAAAGCTGAACAGTAAAGGATAACAAGCAAGATTTTTTAGAAATCCATATAAAATCAAAATAGTATTCCCCAATCCCCAATCCAACATCTGACATCCAACATCTAACATCCGCCATCCAACATCCCACATCCCACATCCTAATCCTCATGTCGCCTGTCCATTTCCCGTTTATTATCCTTCGTTTTCAGGGTTTCGCGCTTGTCGTACATTTTCTTTCCTTTTGCAATGGATATTGTAACCTTGCAAAAACCTTTATCGTTGATAAACATTTCGAGGGGAACAATGGTAAGACCTTTTTCGCGGGTTTTACCAATTATTTTTTTTAGTTCGCGGCGGTTGAGTAAAAGTTTTCGTGCCCGTTTGGCGATATGGTTAAACTGATTCCCGAATTTATATTCCGAAATATGCGCATTTAGCAGATAAAGTTCATCGCCTTCGAAAGCGCAGTAGCTATCGGTAAGGTTTACTTTGCCTTCGCGGACTGATTTAATTTCAGTACCAAGTAGTATTATGCCAGCCGTAAACTGCTCAACGAGAAAATACTCGAAGCCAGCCTTTTTGTTCTTTATGGTGATAATGTTTGCCATGATGGCGCAAAGGTAGGAAATTAACGATTTCGGATTGGGGATTTCGGATTGGGGATTTTGGATTTTGGATTTTGGATTTCGGATGTGGGAAGTTTGATGTGGGATGTTGGATGTTGGATTTTGGATGTTGGATTTTGGATGTTGGATTTTGGATTTTGGATTTTGGATTTGGGAAGTTGGATGTGGGAAGTTGGATTTGGGATGTTGGATTTGGGATTGCCTAAACCCATAAACCCATAAACGCCTCAACCTATAACCCCATCAACCTATCAACCCCTCAACCCCTCAACCTATAAACCCATCAACCCCAATCACATCTTAACAACCACCCCTGCCATAAAATTAACCCCAGCCTGCGGGAAATAACCATCCAGTTTTTGATACACATCCCCCAAAGAATACCTGTAAACCCAGGCGTTGGATTCGTATCTTTCGTTAAAAATATTGTTTGCCATTAGCGAAATGGAAATTTCTTTAACAAATGTCGGGTTTAAAGTATAGCTAATCAGTACGTTGTTTACGAAATAAGCATCCAATTGGCGGTCGGTGCTTTGGGTATTATCAATAAACTGGCGGCCAACATATTTACTGATCAGGCTTAGTTTCAAACCTTTTAATGCTTGCCAGTTTAACGAGCTGCTTGCAACGGTTGAGGGCGAAAAGGATAGGTCGGTATTGGAATGTTCAACAGCAATTTGTCCCCAGGTATCCCAATTATCAATGTATTCGGTAAAAGATTTTATTTTGTTGCGGCTTAGGGTTATGGTGGGTTCCCAAGTGATGTTTTTGCTGAAAACGGCTTTTCCCGAAATTTCGATCCCTGCCCGGTAACTCGACGGCACGTTGACCATTACCGCCGCCCCAACATCGTTTATGGCACCGGTTAGCACTAATTGATCCTTATAGTTCATGTAGTATATATTGACACTGACCGAAAACAAAGTGGAACTGTATGCGTATCCAGCTTCAGCATCATAAAGCGTTTCGGGTTGTGGCAGTGGTTGGGCAGGGTTGGCATCAACAAAATTATCGCGGTTGGGTTCGCGCTTTGCCTGCGAAAAGGAAGCATACATTTTTTGCGCTGTACTTATTTTGTACGAAACCCCGGCTTTCGGGTTGAAGAAATTGTATGTATGCTTTTGGGTAATATCTCGTAGGTCGTCATCATTCCCATCCATGGAATAATAAATCTCCCTGTATTGCAGGTCGAGCCATGCGCCGAGTTTATCAGTAACTGCATATTCCGTTTTCATAAAGATATTGAAATCGTTCTTGCGGGCATCGTTGTTGTACCACTCGTGGTTGATTTGGCTGTTAGTGGCAAATTGCGACCAGATTACTTTGCCAAAATGACCGCCGTTGTATGTATTCCACGAACCACCAAGGGAGGATTGCAGTTTTTCGGTCTGATAGTTCAACGACCAGGTAAGCCCTGTAAAGGTATTGGCAAGGTGTTTCTGCCTGATGATATCCGAAATGGTAATCAAGCTGTCGGGCACAAAAACCGTGTCGTTTTCTATTGTATAGTAATTGGAGTTGATACGGATTGGCGCAATGTTATAATCTGCAAGGTCTTCGCTTTCCTTGTATTGTTCGTAGTAACCTTCCCCTTTGGTATGGTGCAATGCGGCATTCAGGAACAGGTTTTCGTTTATTTTATGCGAAAACAAGGCCTGATAATGTGTTTGGGTGTAGTTGTCGGTTTGGTTGTCGTAATATTGTTGATTGCCATTGTTATCCACGTAACTTCCCATGCCATTGTAGGTGCGGTCGGTTTCCAGCAATTCGGAAGGCACTCCGCCCCATGCCTGGTAGGTTTTTTCGATCCCCGAAAACACATTTAACCTCAACAGGTTTTTGCCCGAAGTGTAGGCGCCCGAAATATAATACGAAAGAAGCTCGGAGGAAGCACGGGCGATATACCCATCGGAC
Organism: uncultured Bacteroidales bacterium; assembly: GCA_903946925.1. Taxonomy (GTDB): domain Bacteria; phylum Bacteroidota; class Bacteroidia; order Bacteroidales; family UBA4417; genus UBA4417. The sequence continues at coordinate 66,218 of CAJAXK010000053.1, forward strand.
GAAAGTTTCGAGATGCGGGCATCCATGCTGAACTGTTTATTGAACAACCCGGTTCCAAACGAAATGCTGTTTTTCAATGTGTTGAATGTGCCGTAATTGCTGCTGAGTTCGGCATAAGGTTCTGTTTTTAAGTGCGTGGATTGCAGGTTTATGCTTGCGCCAAATGCCGAAGCCCCATTGGTGGAAGTGCCAACACCACGCTGTATCTGCACATTATCGGTGGAAGTGGCGAAGTCGGGCAAATCAACCCAATACACATTGTGCGATTCGGGGTCGTTGAGCGGTATGCCGTTAATGGTTACGTTTATCCTGGTCATATCCGTGCCGCGTATCCTCAGAGCCGAATATCCCATCCCGTTTCCGGCATCGGAGGTTGAAACTGCCGAAATGCTGTTTCCCAGCAGCATGGGCAAATCCTGCCCGAAATTTGTGGAAGCTATTTCTTTCTTATCAATGTTTTGGTGTGCTACCGGGGTATTGTTTCCGGCGCGTGTGGCATGTACAATTATCTCGTCGATAAGTATGGCCGAAGGTTGCAGGGTAAGGCTAAGGTTAAGGTTTTTATCTAATTTAATCAAAGTGGTGTCGTTGGCAAACCCCAGGTAACTAACAACCAATTTATACGAAGCAGGTTTGAGGTTGCTGAAGGTGAAGTTGCCGTTGTTGTCGGCTACCGTGGACTGTAAATTTCCCAGCAACACGAGGGTGGCTCCGGGCAAGGTTTGGTTGGTTTGGCGGTTAACAACCTGGCCTGTGATTTTAAATTGGGCAAACCCCCAAAATGGCAAGAGCAGCAGCAGGGCCGGAACAATCAATCTTTTCATTTCAATTTTTGTTTTTTGATATTTGTTAAACTTCAAATGGAGAACAGGGAAAATCCATTCATTTAAAGTTTGTCCATCCCTTCGCCGGCATTACCCGTATCAGGTTCAATGGGTTTGATCTCAGCCCGTATGTTTGGGGCACCCCTATTTTGCGATGTGCAAAAGTAAGGCAATAATTTTTATATCGGCATTAAAAAATAGGTGGTAATTATTCGAAAACTTATTTGGCTTCCGGCACTTGGCACTCGGAACCCGGCACTCGGAACCTAACAAAACACATATACATCGAACAACAACACATTTACATCGAACAACAAGACATTGACAATGACAAACAGTCAGTTGACATCGAACAACAAGACATTGACAGCGACAAACAGTCAGTTGACAATGAACAACAAGATATTTACAATGACAAACAGTCAGTTGACATCGAACAACAACACATTGACAATGACAAACAGTCAGTTGACATCGAACAACAACACGTTGACAATGACAAACAGTCAGTTGACATCGAACAACAGCACATTGACAACGACAAGTAGTCTGTTGATATTGAAAAGGAACACATTGACAATAGATAGGAACACATTGACAGCAAAAAGAAGGGTTGTGGGTTTAAAACAAAAAGAAAGCAATTTTTAATTTGCAACTTTGGTAAAACTTACTTTACCGAAGTTTTTACATCCCGCATCCCGGCAATATATTTTTGCCTTTTTAATCAGCAGCCAACCCGTTTATGTATACCTTTGGTTCGCTTTTAAACTTCAGCAACCTGTAAGGAAATAAATAAGCCGATTGTACCCATTTGTAAGTGTTTATAAATGATTATTGATGTTGAATAATTATCAGAATGTATGGAACTGAAATATTGCAATGCACTGAATATCTGATACAAATGGAATACCACAGTTACAACTATTGTTGAAATGAACATGGCTGGTTGTGGTTACAGGGATGTTAGCTGTAATTTTAAAAAAAACGACAAAAATATTGGCTTCAAACAGAATAACTAAGATAAAAAGAAAACCAGCAGGTTTTAGCTTGAAACCAATTGCTGTAATTTTAGGTGTAGTTGGGCTTGCACTGACAATTTACATTGGTTATAGAACTTCAATAAGCGACAGAAAGTTATTTTCAGTTAGCCTACTAGCTTTATTTGCAGGACTTCTTTTTGAGAGTTTTCGAGTTTCAGACAAATGGAAAAATGTTATATATATATTTGTTGGAGCTTATTTTTTTAGCTTGTTAAACTTCTTTCCAGGCAAACATGAGAAGATTTATAACTTTGAAAACCATATAGAAACTTGGCCATATTTTTTTATCATCTTTTTCACATTAGTATTCGCAATAATAAATAAGGACAAAGTAACAGCAAAATTAAGCGAAGGAATTACACTTCTTTTGTCACTATCGCTAATTTATTGGACTATTGACTACGGTTTTACAAACTATCAGAATTGGTTTGCTATTACCATACTAACGATTATTTTTATTCTATCAGCATTTTCAATTTTAAACGCACTAACAAACATACAACTTTCAAGAACTACGAGATTAATTTTGAGTGTTTGGAGTACAATAATTATGTTTGCTTTTGCAACCGACAACATTATAGCGGTATTTAGTAATCAAGACATTGAAAGTTCAAAATATCTTTCACAAGGACTCTATATCGGACTTCAATATTTTTTCTTAGGCATTTCTGCTGTTTACATAATGCAGAACTATATGCTTTTAGTTGCATTTCTTCCAGACAAAAGTGGTAATTATTTAAACGACCTTAAAGAAAATAAGAAAGATCATATAGCCAGATATTCAGACAAACAAGTTTTTATTGGAAATTCATTGTTTTGTATCTTATATGCAGGTTTAATATATGGTCTGAATTATAAATATCAAGTGTTGCCGAGAAATACAATGATTTGGTTTGTGTTTTTGACATTTCCTTTAATTTTACAATTAATAGATTTAATCAATGGAAGAAAAAACTACAGCTAATAAATAGGAATATGGGCGGCACGCAGTGCCCAGCGATTATTCCCGGTTGAACTACATTAACAGCATGGCTATGTGTTTCAGTCAATTTGAGGTTTTAAAGTCTCGTATCCTGCGCACCTATTCGAGTTATTTGACAGTTATATTCTAGTCAATCAGCGACTTGTAATAGCCTTAGAATGTGAGCAACCATGCTGTTAGAAATAATGAGTTCCCAAATCGAGAATTGTTGTTTATCTTTGCATCATCAATTTGTTGCTATGGAGAGGATATTTGCAAAAAGCACTTTGAGGAATTTTTGGGAATTATATCCTGACTCGGAACAATATTTGAAAACCTAGTTTGATACAGCCATGAGTTCTAACTGGAAGACTCCTAATGAAGTTAAACAAACTTATATTAACGCAAGTATTTTAAAAGACAGCAGAATTGTTTTTAACATTAAAGGCAATTCGTATCGCCTGGTTGCGAAATTCAACTATGAGAAACAATGGATATTTATCCGATTTATTGGAACTCATGCTGAATATGACAAAATAAATGCAGACACAATTTAAAAAATACGGACATGAATATTATACCAATAAAAACCGAAACAGATTATAGCAAGGCTTTAATAAGACTTGAAACTATTTTTAGTGCTGAAATTGGAACGCCAGAAAGCGATGAGGCTGATATTCTTGGATTATTGATTGATGAATATGAAAAAAAGCATTTCCCAATTGAAGCGCCGGATCCAATTGAAGCAATTAAAATAAGAATGGAAGAAATGCAGCTAAAACAGATTGATCTGATCAATGAAATTGGTGGAAAGAGCAGGGTTTCAGAAATATTAAACCGAAAAAGGAAACTTACAGTTGAGATGATCCGCAAATTAACTATCAGATTAAATCTTTCGCCAGAAATATTAATAAATGACTATCAACTGACAAGATAAAGTACGGTTGACAGTAAACGTCTAACAAATGCGGGTTTGCTTGTTGGTTGAAACACTTGAAATCTATACATACATTAAAACTGGCTATATGTTTTGTAGCGGTTTTTAAGGTTTTTTTGCCCTTACATTCATTATCGCCCTTTAATTGTTAAACAACTCAAAGCATCACCAATTGGAGTAAACTCAACCGCAGGCAGCCATCGTAACAGACAACAGTCACCGACTGAAAAAAGTGAAAAATGTTTTAAATTTAACATCCAAAAATAATTACAAATGGCACAAATCAATCCACACATCAACTTCAACGGCAATGCCGAAGAAGCATTCAATTTTTACAAATCAGTTTTTGGTGGTGAATTCGCAATGGTTATGCGTTTCAAAGACCTATCAAGCCCTGAATTTCCGGTAGCAGAAAACGAAGCAAATAAAATAATGCATATTGCTTTGCCCATTGGGAAGAATGTTTTGATGGCTAATGATGTTCCGGAAAGCATGGGACGGACAAATGAAAACGAAAACAGGAGCAAAATTTCGATAAGTTCCGAAAGCAAAGAAGAAGCAGACAGGTTATTTAATGGCCTTTCGGTAGGTGGACAAATAGAAATGCCTATTGCTGACAGTCCCTGGGGTTCTTATTTTGGTATGTTTAGAGATAAATACGGTATTGAATGGATGGTTGATTTTGACCCAAAATATAATGGGCAATTTTAACTGAAGAAAAATGAAACCTTTAGTCCACTCCTAAAAGTCTTTTTCGCCACAAAGGCACTAAATCCCTAAGATGACTCACAATTGCTTGTTTTAAAGGTGTTCACTTCGGCAAGCTCAGTGTATCGCGTGATATTGTTTCGCTAAGTTTACAAAGTTTATAGTGCTGATTAACAATACCCTGTGTCCTCTGTGCCTCCGTGGTTTTCTGTTTTTTAATGTTGCCGGAGTGGACTCAAAGAACGAATCGAAATAACACCAGTTTTTGCAAAGGGAATTCACCTTCCAAAGCTAATTTTGAAATGATTTTTGTTATAGCCTTACAAAGTGTGGCATCTCCATTGGTATTTCGAGCGAAAGCTCTATTAATCCGGCAAACTTCCCATCTTTAAACCAAGGCGATTGGTAAATAATTTTTTTAACGCCATTTTTCTCGATGGTGTAAGCGTTTTTGGTAGAAGTGTCCAACAATTCGCGCAGCTTGGTTGCCGCCGCCCCATGATGGTAAAGAAACAAATTAGTCCCAATAATTGCAGCACCACCATATTTTTCAAATGTACTGATCGAGCGGTCGTTCATGTATAAAATTATGCCTTCGGTATCGCAAACTGTAACAGCAAAGGGCAATTCCATCACCATGTTTGGCAGTTCATTAAGGAAATCAGTGTTGTCCATAAGGTTATTTCTAAATTTGGAACAAAAATAGTAGTATAAGTATTGCAAAATTAAATAAAGTTATATCTTTGCACCCTCAAAACGGCCCCGTAGCTCAACTGAATAGAGTATCTGACTACGGATCAGAAGGTTCCAGGTTTGAATCCTGGCGGGGTCACTGAAAATCAAACACTTACAGCATTACTTGCAGTAAGTGTTTTTTTTTTGCTACAAAATTTGCTACACAAGTACCATTGTTAGACACCTTAGTTTCGTTTTCATACATTAAAAGACATTCCATAAAAGCGGTCTGGAGGAGGCTTCAAATACCTTTAATTTTTAACCTTTGAGGTAATTCTTCATTTTTAAAAATGAACCATACATTTTTCTCTATTTACCAGTGAGTAGCCCTCTTGGGTACAACACTCTTCATTCTGGACTATTAAAAACATCTAATAATTTTCGAAAAAAGCTGAATTACAGTCGAAAATTTCTAAAAGTGTACCCACAGATCTTTTCAAAAACCTTTGTGGTTGTTAGCTATAAGGGTTTTAGTTTTTAATTGAAGAGTAGTTATGTGTGAATATGTCTGAAGGCAAGATTTACGCAAACTTTATTTGTGGGTACAGCAATGTTGTTTCATGTTATTATTATCAGATGATATAGTTTTATTATTAAAGACATTGCTTTAAATTTGTTTCATGTTATCAAGATTTTGATGATTATACTTAATACACTTCTTGTAGATAAATTATATATCATGTTAATATAATCAGTTTATATCTTATATTATCATCATAATATATAATTTATTTTTGTTCGGATTCCAATATTATGTGTTACCTTTGTGATGTTTTATGTTTATAATATCAGGTTAAAACTGTTTTTCCTAACATGAATAATAAAACTATTTCATTCCAGTCAGCAAAATTATTGAATCATCTGAACCAGCAGAACTTAGAATTCTTCTCAATTCAGGATGCTCAATCTATTCTTTTAGATAGTAAGAAAGGAACCGTCATAGAGTTAATAAGTTCCATGATCTCACGTGGACTTTTAATGAGAATTAAGGATGGGCTATATCATGTTATACCTTATGAGCGAGATTGTACCAGTTACTTTCCGAACTGGCATCTAACAGCTCAAGCTATGGCTAATCCGAAACAATTTTATATTGGGTTTTATAGTGCATTGGACTTATATGGACTTATCACTCAACCATCCCAAATCGAACAGGTAATAATTGTTGAACGTGTACAACCCAAACTCCAAAAAGTGGGTGATATAACTTTCGATTTCATCACGTTAAGCAAGTCTCATTTTTTTGGATTTAAGAATCAATGGATCGATGATTTTAATAAGGTGAGTTTTTCTGACCTTGAAAAAACGATTATTGATTGTTTGTACATACCTCGCTACGCTGGCGGTATTACAGAAATCTCAAAGGCTATATATAAATGCAGAGATCAGATTAACACGGGACGGCTTTTTAATTATTTGGAACGGTTCGATGTGCAAGCAGTTAACAAGCGGCTTGGTTTTATACTTCAACATCTGGAACTATTAAGCGATTTCAGGCAAGAGTTGGCTAAAACAATAAAAGTTGGATATATTACATTAGAACCTTCATTACCAAAATCTGGTCGCCATCATTCCACATGGAAAATTTTCGATAATTTAGATATCAGTACAGTAACACACACACTCAATACATAATAGATGATAAGAGCTGGAGAAATTCAAATAAATGCAGCAAAACTTGGAGTAAGAGATACTCAAATCGAAAAGGATTATGTCATTTCATGGATTCTTTATGGTATAGCTAATAATGAATATCTTGCTAAGCATCTGGTTTTCAAAGGTGGGACTGTATTAAAGAAAATCTATTTTCGTGATTACCGATACTCTGAAGATATGGATTTTACTTTTATTGGTGCCGATTTTAATCCTATCATTATCAAAGTTGCTATTGAAGAACTTATTCAATGGGTTGATGAAGAATCACGGATAAAGTTGGCTATTTTGGATGAAACTCAACACGAGACAGGTAACTATAATTTTTATCTATCTTACATTGGACCGCTTGGTGGAAAAGGGGATAATAAGAGTATCAAAGTTGATATAAGTTGTGACGAGATGATTTATTATCCTGTTGAAGCAAAAGATGTGATCAATTCCTATTCTGATCTTACTTCAGTATATGGAGTAAAGTGTTATGTACTGGATGAATCTATTGCTGAAAAGATGAGGTCTCTGATGCAACGGACAGCTCCAAGGGATTTGTATGACCTATGGTATTTATTCGAGATTGAAGGCAGGAATATTGAAGATTGTGTTTATGCATTCCAAGAAAAAGCTCAGTATAAGAAATTAAATCCGCATGAACTGGTACAGGTAGTTATTAAAAAAGAGCAGATTTTTTCTAAACTATGGGCAGATCACTTACAGCATCAGGTAAAGGATTTACCTGATTTTAAAGAGGTCTGGAGAGAATTAGGAAAATACTGGAAAAGGTTTGAGAAGTTTATCCCGTAAGTCAAATTATATTTTTTGAATTAGAGGACAACTTTATAGACTCGTTTAAGGCTGTTCTGAAAAATTAAAATATTCCAGTAGAGGCTAAATTTGTTATAAAGAAAATGATAAACAAAAAACAATTGCGAAAATCAAGAAAGTTGCAGGTACAGCCTATAATAATCATTAGTATTTTTTAAAAATTGAATATGTGAAGCATAACATTTACCTCTATAGCGGCAATATACAATACTATATTATCAAAGGAATACTACATTAAAATAAAATGCTTATTTTTACCGTTATAAAAGTAAGAAATGGCACAATCTCAGCAATTAGCAGAAGTTATAAGGCTACATAGAAAGGTAGCCAGATTAAGCCGTGTGCAATTAGCAGAACTGGCTGGAGTTGGGAAAACTGTGATTTATAATATAGAGCATGGGAAAGAATCTGTTCAATTGGACACACTACAAAAAATTCTTAATGTGCTAAATATAAAGATAGCACTAACCAGTCCTCTAATGGATGATTTACAAGCCCCTGAAAATGAGAAAAGCTAAGGTCTATGTAAAAAGTGTTGAAGCTGGAATTCTTACCGAGTTAATACAAGGTAATGATTATGTGTTTGAATATCACGCTGAGTATGATGGTCTTGCTGTTTCACGTACAATGCCCATTAAAGAGAAAGTTTATAAATTCGATAAATTTCCGCCATTTTTTGATGGGTTACTACCTGAAGGTATCCAACTGGAAGGGTTGTTGAAAATAAAAAAAATTGATAAGAATGATTGCTTCTCCCAATTGATTTCAGTTGGCGAGGATATGGTTGGCGTTGTTACAGTAAAAGAAGCTACAGGATGAACCGCTGCCCGATAACATATACTCCATGTGGGGATAACAAATATAGCGAAGCTGGTCTTAGGCTTTTATCGCCTCAATTAATTTCTTTGAACGACCTTGAGTACACAGCCGAAGAACAAAGAAGAGAAGCATACAACCGTTCAACAAAGATGTCGATTCAAGGTGTACAGCCAAAGCTGAGTTCAGTATTGAACACGAAGGAAGGTAAATTCGAAATTGTTGACACGGGAGGAAAGTACATACTCAAGCCGCAGCAACAGTTATATCCAGAAATGCCAGAAAATGAAGACCTGACTATGAAACTTGCTAAAAAGATTGGCTTGGTAGTTCCGTTACATGGTTTGGTATGGTCGAAGGATGGCACCTTAACGTATTTCATCAAACGGTTTGACAGAAAGGGAAGGAATGAAAAAGTGCCTATCGAAGATTTTGCACAATTGGCTGGATTAAGCAGGGATACAAAATATAATTATAGTTTGGAAAAGGTTGTTAAAATTATTGATGATTACTGTACGTTTCCTGCTATTGAAAAGCTGACTCTTTTTAAACTTGTCATATTTAGCTATCTGGTTGGCAATGAAGATATGCATGTAAAGAACCTGTCCATTATCACGGAAAACAATAAAGTTACACTCTCCCCGTGTTATGACCTTGTGAATTCAACAATCGAATATATAAAACAAGATGAAGAAATTGCTCTGCCCCTGATGGGAAAGAAGAAGTATCTCACACGCAG
>CAJAXK010000054.1 GCA_903946925.1 uncultured Bacteroidales bacterium
ATGTGTAAAATTTCTATAAAGCCTTGACTTTTTATTCGCCCATAGCTTATTTTTAAAGGAGCTCATGAGACCGCTTCGCTAAGTTGGTACTTTTGCGTCAAGGCAAAAGGACAATAAAAAATAAATCTTGTAGCAAATGTTTGTTAAATAGCACCTCAAAATAAGAATTAGCCCACCTTAATCAAAACAATTCAGGTAAATATAAATTACATAATGTCTTTATATAATATTGTTATACAAACACTTAAAAATTATTTTGTTGAATCAGAGCAAATTATGTTTTCACAAACCAAAGCCAAATTTATAACGAATAAGGAATCCTCAGTTTAATTTCCCTAACGAAATTGGTTTCACATTACTGGAAAACTACAGTTTTGAAGTCAATAGTTTCGGTTGAAAATTCCGAATCATTCAAAATGCTGAGCCACTGTTGGAATCGCATAAAATGCAGGGCGATTTTTACAGAAGAAAGTTATATAAAACATGTTTAAAGAAACAAAATCACATTTCCATTCCTCGTACAAATTATTTGCAAAAACTGAAAATGGGTACATAATTCTCATTGTTTTACAGCGTTTATATTAATTTATTTTAAAACTTTGCTTACGTTTGTTGTAAAGTCAAGCGGATAAATGGTTCCATTTCCAAAACTAAAAAAAATAGTTTTTGTGTTAGTGTTTATTCTATCACACCAAGCTCCTTTTTGCCAGGAAAAAGCCAAAATTGATTCATTGGCTCTCCAGTTAAAAGCCGCTAAAAGCGATTCAGCTAAAGTATTTATTAACATAGAGTTATCCCGCAATTATTTAACTTCTGATTTATCAAAAGCCCTTGAATATGCCGAAAATGCGGTTGAACTGGCTGAAAAGGCGGGAAATGCAGACATGCTCCCTCAATCCCTTAACAACATGGGCAACGTTTGTTTCAATCAGGGCTTTTTTGAACTCGCGCTAACCCATTATTACCGGAACCTCGAAATCCTTAAATCGCAGGGTAATGAAAAAGGAATTGCTTCAGCACTTGTTAATATCGGGGCTATAAGTTTGAACATGAGTAACTTTAAGCAAGCAAAAGACAAGTTTACTGAGGCATTAAACACATTTAAGGAACTTGAACTTGCATCGGGCAATAAAAAATACAGTGTCGAAATAATAACTATCTACAACAATCTGGGTATTGCCTGCCAGAATTTGAAGGAACATAAGCAAGCGGAAGCTTATTACCAAACAGGCATCGACCTCTTGGGTAAAAACAAAAGTAACCAAAACTTGCTGGCTAACCTTTACAATAACCTTGCAAGTTTGTTGCTCGATCAAAAACAACCTGATAAAGCCTACATCCCTATCAAAGAAGCGCTTGATATTCGGCTGCAGATTGGCGATAAAAATGGTGAAGCCCAGTCGTACAGGATGTTTGCCATTTATCATATCGAAAAAGGGAACACAGCTAAAGCCCTTGAATACCTTTATAAAGGCTACAACCTTGCCCTTGTTATCGGAAACATTTCCCTTCAGTCGAACCTTGTTGACAAACTTTTTAACGAATACGACAAAATGGGTAATTCGGATTCGGCCTTAAAGTATCATATTATCCTTAAATCGCTCGAAACCGAAATGAACGATCAGGAAACGCAGCGCGAGCTTACCCTTATTGAGCTTACCTCACAGTTTAAAGAAAGGGAACAACTGAGGGCACTAGAACAAAAGAAAAAAGAGAACCGTTACTTATTGGTTGGAATAGGACTAATAATTTCGCTGACTATTCTCGGGTTGTTGTTTTTATTGTCGCAAAACCGTTTGAAACGTTTGAGGCTTCAAAAAGATATTACTGACCTTGCTTCAAAAAACCTTGCTCTCGAAAAAACCGCACTCGAAAAAGAACTGGATCTACGTAACAAGGAACTCACTACCAACGTGATGTACCTGGTTCAAAAAAATGAATATATCACCGATATCGCCGAACAACTTATTTCGGTAAAAAAATACCTCCCTGAAAATGACAACCATGTGGTTGATAGGCTGATAAACGATTTGAGATTGAACCGCGATGATAAAGTCTGGAAAGAGTTCGAAATACGGTTTCAGGAAGTACATAAGGATTTTTATTCGAGGCTTAACGAACGTTTCCCTGACCTGACCCCCAACGAAAAAAAACTGGCTGCGTTTCTGCGGCTTAATATGACTACAAAAGATATTTCGGCAATAACTTTTCAATTGCCCGACAGTATAAAAACAGCCCGTTCGCGACTACGCAAAAAACTTGGATTGTCACAAGAAGCCAATATTATTGCATTCCTCGAAAGTATATAATGCTGTTTAAAAGCATTTTAGTGCAAACCATTAAACTTTCCATATAACTGATTAACAATACAATATAGTTTATATTACATTAAATTTTTGGATTATATTTTCATTGTCCACCTTTTGTTACCCCCCTTTTTTACGTTAAGAAATTATTCGTTGCTACTTTTGGTGCTGACTTATTTTTCTGCCATTATGAAGCAAAGCAAAAACGAAAAAAGCGAACCAGATATCTCTGAAGAGAATGTTCATTTTCTACAACGCCTGCGTGACGAAAGCAATGCACTGCACAAACTTATAAAAAAATTGGAGGAGCGTGGTCCTTCAAAACCAAAACCGGCTGAAAATGATAATCCGAAAGATTGAAAAACCGGATAATGTCAGATTTGTAAAAACAAAGAGCATAAAATACCAATCAAACATATAATTGCAAAATTTAATTACAATAACCATAAATTTAATAATTATGAGAATTACTTTACTTTTTTCTTTCCTGCTTACGTCATTACTTGTTGCAGGTCAATCGTTTGTAATGCCCGATAGTACATTTAATGGTACAGGCCGCAAAATCTTCTCTGTAGGTGGAACCCTTGATTTTGGCGATAATATCGCACTTCAGCCTGACGGTAAAATTATCATGACAGGCGCGAGTATGAATCTGGGTGGAATAGTTAGCCTCGGTGTAAGCCGCCTAAATGCTGACGGCAGCTTTGATAATACTTTTGGCACTTCGGGTATTTCGTTGGTTGATTTAGGTGGCATGCCATCACAGGGTGGATTTGAACCTGAAATAGTGGTTCAACCTGACGGGAAAATCCTCATTTGCGGATATGGATGGAATTCGGGCGATGATGATATGTTTGTATTCCGGTTATTACCAGGAGGAAGCCTTGATCCTGCTTTCGGAACAGGAGGAAGAGTATTTGCCAATTTTTCTGCTGCCGGCCAGCCTGATGCTGCTTATGCCATAACAACCGATGCCGCCGGAAATATTTATGCTTGTGGTTCAACACGAACTGGCGGTACTCCTTTCACCAACGATGTGGCCATTCTCAAACTCACCCCTTCAGGAGCTTTTGATAATACTTTTTCTGGTGATGGAAAGCTGTTGCTCGATATAAGCGGATCGTGGGATTTCGGTTATGGAATTGCTGTTAAGGCTGATGGAAAAATTATTGTTACCGGTTATAGCGATCTTCCTGCTGATTTTTTTGCTGTAAGGCTATTGCCAAATGGCGCTTATGATCCCACTTTTGGCACAGCCGGAAAAACCACGGTTGATATTACCGGCAATAATGTAGCCGACGAATGTTGGGGTATGGCAGTAGCACCCGATGGGAAAATTATAATGGTGGGTGATGCTTACGAATCGGCCAGCGGTGCATTTGTAGCAACAGTAGTACGTTTAACTGCCGATGGTGCGCCTGATGCAGCATTTGGTGGTGATGGCATTGCAACATTCCCTGTTTCCACTGAATCAGCCATTATGCGGAATGTTATTATACAACCTGATGGCAAATACTTGGTAAGCGGAAATGCAAAAATGGGTGGTAACGATGATTTTACCGTGCTTATGGTTAACACAAATGGCACTCTGGACAATACCTTTAATGCAACAGGATTTTATACCATTGATGTTTCGGCACAAGCAAAAGAGGATTTTGGTTACGGACTTGCTTTGCAACCGGATGGCAAAATTCTGCTATCGGGTAACACGCAATATTCTGAATTCAGCAACCAGAAATACTCAATAGTTCGCTTAAAATCCAAAGAAGTTTCCGCTGCTTTTACTGCTTCAACAGTATTGGTATGCAACGGCCAACAGGTTCAGTTTACAAACAATTCAATGGGTACCAACCTAACCTATCAGTGGACTTTCGAAGGTGGGACACCGGCAACATCCACTCTTCAAAACCCCACGGTTACATACAACAATACCGGGTTTTTCGATGTAAAACTTGTTGCCACCAACGGCACAGTAACCGACTCAATTACCAAATCCGATTTTATTCAGGTTATCACCACACCGGCAACTCCTGCCATACCCTCGGGCAATACTATTGCTTGCGGTGGGCAAACATATACATACACAACCCCATCGGTTGCTTATGCAAATTCATATTTATGGCAGCTAACACCTGCCGCTGCCGGTAG
>CAJAXK010000055.1 GCA_903946925.1 uncultured Bacteroidales bacterium
AAAACGATACCATTTGTGCCCTTTCGACTGCACCAGGCATTTCGGCAATAGCCGTAATCCGCCTTTCAGGACCTAAAGCGATTCCCATCAGTAACTTGTTTTTCAGATCGCAAAAAAGTGATGTTAGGGCCGAACAGTTTAAAACACACACAGCACATTTTGGTTTTTTTATCAATCAGCAGGAAGTGATTGACGAAGTAGTACTTACTATTTTTAAAGGGCCAAATTCCTACACAAGCGATGATATAGTTGAAATATCGTGCCATGGTTCGGAGTATGTACAGCAACGCATTCTTGAAACATTAATTGAATCGGGTGCTCGCATGGCCAGGGAAGGTGAATTCACACTCAGGGCATTTTTAAGTGGCCGGATCGATTTATCCCAAGCCGAAGCCGTTGCTGATTTAATCTCGTCTAGGTCAAAAATGGCACACGATCTGGCGCTCTCGCAAATGCGGGGTGGGTTTTCAAACAAAATTATCGAAATGCGCCATCAATTGCTCGATCTGGCTTCACTGATAGAGTTGGAACTCGATTTTGGCGAAGAAGATGTCGAATTTGCCGATCGTAAAAAACTTGGTTCTTTAATTGCTGGCATTATCATAGAGTTGAACAAACTTGCAGATTCATTTTCCCTCGGCAATGCCATGAAAAAAGGAATCCCTGTTGCTATTATTGGTAAACCAAACGTAGGCAAATCAACTCTACTCAATGCGTTGCTCAACGAGGAAAGGGCGATTGTAAGCGATATCCCCGGCACAACCCGCGATACCATCGAAGACACTTTTACCATAAATGGGATAACTTTCAGGTTTATCGATACCGCCGGGTTGAGGTCGCATACTTCCGATACCATTGAAACTATCGGGATTGGCCGTACTTACGAGAAAATAAAAGAGGCTGCGGCAATCTTGTATTTATTTGATATCAGCACAATTACCGTTGACGAAATAGATGAATTAAAAATAGAATTTCGAGATCATATTGACAATCCTGAGAAACATTTTTTACTGATAGGGAACAAAACCGACCTGATGTTAGAATCCCCTTCGCATTTGACTTCCCTTTTCGAACTTGAAACCATTTTTATTTCTGCCAAGCGCAAAGAAAATATCAACCTTATAATAGAGCGGCTATTACAAACAGTAAAATCGGCAAACATTGGCGATCAGGCAATAGTAAGCAATGCACGTCATTATCATTCAATCATAAACACATTGGCCTCGCTTGGCGAAGCTCAAAATGGCATTTCAACCTCCCTATCTACTGACCTGATTGCATCCGATATTCGTACAGCATTGCACTATTTAGGTGAAATAACTGGCGAAGTAACTACGGAAGATATTTTGGGGAATATTTTTGGAAAGTTCTGCATAGGGAAGTAACCATCCTTATCTTTTCTATCAACAGCGGGGTAATCAACCATTCTAATTTATCAAGCAAAAAAAAAACGCCATCAGCAATAAACTGACAGCGTTTTGTATTAATAAAACTTCTGATTAACCTTGAAGTTTAAAATAGATTGGCATGTTGAAAAGTACGCGGACAAGCTTGCCATTTTGTTTTCCAGGATGCCATTGTGGCATCATTTTTACAACGCGTAAGGCTTCTTCATCACATCCTCCGCCAATTCCACGAAGAACTTTTACATCAGTTACATTACCTTTCGAATCAACAACAAAGGAAACATAAACTGTACCTTGAATACCATTTTCGGTAGCTTGCTGAGGGTAAACAATATTTTCGGCTAAGAATTTATTGCGTTCTGCTTCACCCCCAGGGAATGAAGGCATTTCCTCAACAATTGTGAAAACAGGTTTTGCTTCTTCCACCTCTATTACTTCTTCCTTAGCTTCAACAGCAACTTCTTCCTGAACATCAACAGCAACATTACCAGTTTGGGCAAGTTCATCCTGGTTAAAAATGTCAACGTCTTCAACTACTTCTTCCGTTGTTACTACTGGTGCAACGAACTTAACTTTTTGCTGAAGTTCTGCTGCAGGTGGTGGTGGCGGTGGCGGTGGCGGTGGCGCTTCTTCCTTAGGTTTGTCCATATCCATAAATTCAGCATTTGCTACTTTTTCGATATAGTTAGCCCGTTTTTGCGCATAATAACTCGATGCCAATGGATAAGCCAAACCTGCAAGCAGAATAATAACCGCAAGCAACAATGCCCTATTCATGTTCTTATTATACAACTTACGCAAAATGTACGCTCCATAAGTTTTATTCCGGTGCTCAAAGACGATTTCGTCCATTGGAGCAGCATAAACTTTTTGATCTTTCATTTTTGTCTTACTTTAAATGTGAAGAACAACTTCTGTTAACCTTACTGATTTATTTTGGAGCTGGAGCCGAAACAGCCGTTCCGTCAATCATTTGCTTTTCAAGAGGCGCAATATCAACAACTGCATAGTTCGCAACTGTACAAATGGCCATTTCATCAATAATGTCAACAAGGTTTTTGTATTTGGCTTTTTCATCAGCCTTTATGAGGATGATCGGTGCCAATTTATCAGATTTCTTTAACTCCTTTATTTTCCGTGTTAAAGTAGAGTCTGACATTACTTCTTCCCCTTTGATAACTTTTTCACGTAACTCGGTTACAGCTTTAAATACGACTTTATTACGCTGCAACAACATCTTACGGATTCCGTCCTTACTATAATCAGTTGCTATTAACTGAGGAAGAGGCAATTTAGGATCTGCAAGCCCAAAGTAGTAATAGATTTTATCATCACCTGACACAAGAATGTTGACAGTCCTGTAAGCCTGAATTTCAGGAGCTTTCACAGTAGGGTCATCTTTCTTTTCGGGCATGGTAATCTCCATTGCTTTTGGTTTGCTGAAAGCTGTGGTTAGCATAAAAAAGGTAATCAGCAAACACATCAAGTCAACCATTGGGGTCATATCAATGTGCGTCGAAAACTTTTTGGCTTTCTTTTTGCCGCCTTTTTGTTTGCCTTCCTCTTGGATTATTTCAGCCATATTACTATTTCTTTAGATTTTTAACATTGTAAGTATTATTCTTCCAATTTTGCTTCTTCCTTTTGTAGGTTGGTGGTCAGGTTAAACTTGTTAACCTGGTTGTCCTGCAAAATGTCCATTACATGTTTTACAGCT
The DNA here is from genome assembly GCA_903946925.1 of uncultured Bacteroidales bacterium. GTDB lineage: Bacteria > Bacteroidota > Bacteroidia > Bacteroidales > UBA4417 > UBA4417. The sequence goes on from CAJAXK010000055.1 coordinate 3,124, forward strand.
TTGAAATCAGCTTCGCCATCGCCTTTAATGGCAACTTCGGCATTTGGATTCTGAAGTCGTATAAAACGTACCCAAAGATTTAACTGGTTATCAGTAGAATCAACAGGGATACCCGTTTGAAAAACATCGCGATCCTTAGAATCAGCAGTATTTATCCATGCTTTTAGCTTATCGGCAGGCATACCGAAGGATGCCCAGTTCGAGAAGGTTTTCAGTTCCTTGTCACTAAAAGTAAGTCCATATTGTTCTGCTATTTTTTTCAAAACCTCTTTTCTTATAAGTACGGCAGTATCGGGTCCATTATCGAAATTCAGGAACACTTTATTTTCCTTACCAACAAGAATTGTAATGACATCTTTTTCAGGGCAAACCTTTTCGCTAACAGAATTTGGAGTATCAACTACTACAGCTTCCTGAGGGCGAAAAGAGGTTGTTAACATGAAGAAAGTAAGCAAGAGGGCAAATAAATCCACCATAGGCGTCATGTCTATATGTGGAGTCCTTACCGGTGCTTTAATTTTTGGCATGGTTTCTTATTTTGAATTGTGAAAACCGGGCGCAAAGCGCCATGATTCAATTGATACTTGTAAGCTGACCTTATTTGGCTTGCGCTGCAAAAGTCTGGGTAAGACTGAATCCTGCTTCGTCAATTTTATAAGTCATTCCATCAATCTTCGTTGAGAAGTAGTTGTAGAAAATAATAGCAAGGGTTGAACCGGAAATACCGAAAGCGGTATTTATAAGCGCTTCCGAAATACCAGTTGCAAGAGCAAGTGCATCAGGGGCACCAGCTTGAGCCAAAGCAGCAAATGCACGGATCATACCCAATACAGTTCCGATAAGACCGATAAGTACAGAGATTGAAGCGATAGTTGATAAAATTACAAGGTTACGCGACATCATAGGAAGTTCCAAAGCTGTGGCTTCTTCAAATTCTTTTTGTAACGACACAAGTTTCTGATCCTTGTCGAGTCTGGTGTCTGACTGTAATTCTTTGTATTTTGTCAAACCAGCTTTCATAACATTACCAATCGAACCTTTTTGTTTGTCGCAAGAAGCGATAGCCTGATCGATCTGATTGTTTTTAAGATAGTTCTGTAGGTTGGCTACAAAAACGTTAGCAGCTCCGGTACCTTGTGCTTTGCGAAGGGTGAAAGCCCTTTCGAGGGTGAAGGTAAGAAGTACAATAATTAGGGTGATCAAAAGAGGAACTATCATACCTCCTTTGTAAACCATTGCCAAATAGTTACCAGGGATTGGATGGCCATCAGGGTTGCCACCTTCAAAGTTAACAGGGTTTCCCAATACCATATAGTAAATCAGGAAAGCGATTGCCAAAGAAATCAGAATTACTCCAGTTGCGAAAGCTGAACGTAGTGTCTCTTTCAACGATTGACC
>CAJAXK010000056.1 GCA_903946925.1 uncultured Bacteroidales bacterium
AGTTCGACTATTTTTTGAAGTGTCGAAATTCGAATTTCTTTAATATTATTCTCAATTTTGGAAATATAGCCTTTGTTTGTACCACATTTCTCTGCGAGTTCTTCCTGTGTCATTCCTTTTTCAAGGCGAGCCTGTTGAATAAGAAAGCCAAGCTTAAACGCTTCATAGCCTTTCTCAAACGTATCCCGTTTTGAAGTGCCTTTTTTACCGTATTGTTCATCAACAAACTGGTCGAGTGACTTTAAATTACTTTGCTGTTTCATATTCTTGTTTGATTTTTAATGCTTTTTCAATTTCGGATTTTGGTGTCTTTTGTGTTTTCTTATGAAAGCCGTTTGCCAGAACAACTAATTTCCCTTCATCAAAAAAGCAGAAAATGCGAAAAATATCACTTCCTTGCTGAACTCTTATTTCATAAAGACCTTCAGTGCCTTCCAGATGTTTTAAATAGTCTTCAGGTACTTTTTGTTGTGTTTCGATGAGTCTGAAAGTCCAAATGATTTTGTCTTTTACTTTCTGCCTCTGTTTTAGATAGAAGTAAGTGAAGTAGTCCTTGTACAAAAACACAGTTCTTATTTTCTTCTCAGTGTTCATGTGCAGCAAAGATAAGTGAAGTTGTCCGATTGTGCAACATTTATTTTATTTATCCTAAAATAAGTCTGAAAACCTGCATTTTACCGCATCGTTAAAATAGCATATAACTCAATGAAAAAAAATAGTAAATCACAATCCGTACATTTAGAAATTAACCAAATTTAAATAGAGACTACTTTGGCTGTTGCATGATTTGTTGATACTTCGACCCATTGGCCGGATCAATCTCTTTAAGCAGGTTGATTGTCTTGGTTTTATCCATTGGGGCAGCTTGCGAATAAATGTTGATAAGTTCATCCCTTTTGGCATCAATAAATAACTGAACGATATAAATACCAGTTTTCTCACGGTTTACCCTTTGAATATTTTCGAGGCAATCATTTACCCCACTGCGCCCCATATCAATGTTTTCCGACATCAAATCGAGTCCTGCACGATGGTAAGCGTAAATGCCTTCCCTGAATCCGGAATAGGAATTATTCATCAGGTTTTCTACAAGCCAATAACGGTTTCTCTGGCTCTCGAATCCTTTCCAGCCACGATCGGGCGAATTTTGTGCCGCATTTACAACAGCCCGCGCTTTTTCGAAATAGGGTGTGCCGCCAAACTTTGTGAACGAATCGGCATCCATCCCCAACATTATATAAACATAGTAAGCAACCATCGAAGTTAGGTTCGAGGTATAGGCATCATCGTTGTAAACAAGTGGTTCAAACTCAACATATTTGAAGTTGAAATCGTTGTCAACCAAATTTAGCAGGTTCGTGTTATACGAGGTTTTAAATACCGGCCTCTGGAGTACAACATTCACTTTGGCTTTGAACTGATCACTCGAAATACGTTCAGTGATTGTTATCATGATCGAACACTCGATCCGCTCCTCGGTTTTATAAACAAAATTTGTCCATTTGCGGTTGTTCACAAACTCATAGAGTTCAGACTGAAGGGTTTGGAATACCTTTTTCTCGGTTCCTTCCACCTGTGGCGAATTAACAGAAACCTGACACATGAATTCCTGGGCCTTTGCAACAAAGGGTAAAACGATAATCAGAAAAATGATGAGTTTGCGGATCATGTGAAAGGGGGAAAAGTATTAAACAATATTTTTTAAGATAGCATTGAAAATATCCGCAGCAGCTTCCTTTTTCGATTTAAGGCCAAACTCGGTTACTGTTTGATCTTTGCTAATTATACTTATTTTATTGGTGCTGTGTCCAAAACCTGAACCAACATCGTTAAGTGAATTAAGAACGATGAAATCAAGGTTTTTGGTATGAAGCTTTAAAATTGCGTTGTCCAATTCATTATTTGTTTCCAAGGCAAAACCTACCAAATATTGATTTGGCTTTTTCAGATTCCCTAATTCTGAAAGTATATCCTTGGTTTTGATTAATTTAAGGCTTGAATTGACATCCTTTTTTTTAATTTTTTCCAACTCTGGATTTGCAGGTGTATAATCAGCAACTGCGGCAGCCATGATGGCAATATCAGCATCTGCAAATGATTCAACACACTGCTTGTACATTTCTTCGGCAGAAGAAACTTTTAGTATTTTGGTTGAAGGATGTTGGGGATACTCGGCAACTGGTCCGGAAACAAAAATAACTTTTGCTCCCCGCGAAGCTGCTTCAATTGCTATCGCATAGCCCATTTTACCTGTTGAATGATTGCTTATAAAACGCACCGGATCAATAGGTTCTATGGTCGGGCCACTTGAAATGAGGACTGTTTTCCCACTAAGGGTTTGCTGTTTTGAGAAATGACTTCTTAAAATCTCAACAATGTTTTGTGGTTCTTCCAAACGACCCATCCCTGTAAGCCCGCTTGCCAGTTCACCAGCATGTGGGGCAATAAGGATGTTCCCTTGTGATTGCAATGTATTGATATTCATCTGAGTAGTTTGATGATGGTACATATCAACGTCCATGGAAGGGGCATAAAAAACAGGGCAACGCGCGGCAAGATAAGTTGCCAGCAATAAACTATCTGTAATACCTGTAGCCATTTTCGCCATGGTATTGGCTGTTAGCGGTGCAATTACAAAAGCATCGGCCCAGCTACCAAGTTCAATATGGCTATGCCAGCTACCATCAGATTGGTTAAAAGGCTCAATGGAAACAGGGTTTTGAGAGAGTGCCGAAAGGGTAAGTGGGGTTACAAAATTGCAAGCTTCTTTTGTCATTACCACTTTAACTAAAACTCCTTCCTTAACCAGTAACCTGATTAAAAAAGGAATTTTGTAAGCAGCAATACCACCTGTAATCCCAAGAAGAATTTTTTTTCCTGATAGCATCTGAAGCCTGAAAAATATATTACCAGGTATTTTCTTTTTCTTTGAGCGGATTACGCGAGAATATCTGATCCTTTAGGAATTCATTGGTTGCAATAAGCGTAGCTTTAGGAAGGTTTTCGTAATATTTTGCAAGTTCTATCTGTTCGCGGTTTTCAAAAACTTCTTCCAAATTGTCGCTTGGGGTAGCAAATTCGTCAATCTTCGAGTTCAGTTCTTCTTTTATTTCCTGCGATATTTGGTTGGCACGTTTAGCAATTATAGCTACCGATTCATAAATATTGTCGGTTGGGTCGTTCAACTCCGACATATTACGGGTAATTGTGCTTGTCTCAATTTTTAATTTCTTGATATCCATATAGATTGTTGTTTGTTTCGTGTTTTAGTTTGTTATTTCCTTCTTTATGTTTCTTTTAATCTCAATAGCCTGATCGCTGAATTCACCAACAGGAAAACCAGCAACAAGCTCATCGTAAGCGTCTAATGCAGCACTAAGCCTTTCTTGCCTCTTATCATACACACTATTGATTGCATACTGGTATTTGGCGCGAAGTATGGAGTATAAAATCAATTCTTTTGATTTAGTATCGGGATACTCCTTGAGAACATTGTTAAGTGAGACAACAGACGCTTTGTAATCTGACATTTTAAAGTAAAGCATCGCAATTTCAATATCTTTCTTTTCGAGTTTTGCACGCAATTCGTCAATAAGATTGTTGCATTCGCCTACCCTGTTGCTTTTTGGATATTGGTTTATAAACAGTTGCAAGGATGAAATTGCATCCGTTGTGGATGTTTGATCGAGGGAATATCGGGGAGAATCCAAATAACTGCAATATGCACTCAAGTACAATGCTTCTTCGGCAAAAGTACTTGTCGAAAAATTGGTGGAAAAAGCTTTGAAATAATATCCGCCCAGTATATAGTCTTTCTGCTTGTAATAAGTGTTGGCATTGTAAAAGGCTATTTTCTCAGCCTTATCGGTGCCTTTGTAAAAAGCGGAAATTTGTTCAAAAAGCTGTTGAGCTTGCACATAATTGCCTTTCTCGTAATACTCAAGTGCTTTTGTATATTTTAATTCGTTGTCCGAACCTTTTAAAAGCTTCTGGTATGAGCTGCATGACATTATCACACTCGATAACATCAAAATTATATAAATAGCCGGTTTTTTGATCATGCTGCAAAAGTACAAATTTTAACCTGAATTACGAAACGCTTTTGCTTAGTGCAAATTGCCGGTATTTAGTTAATTATTATTAAAACACGTTTATAAAGCTGCTTTATAGGCTTCGAGGCATCTTGCACGAGCAAAACTGTGCTCGACTATTGGTTTGCAATACTTGGACGAAGCGTATTCCGGTACCCATTTTTTGATGTAAATATTGTTTTTGTCAAATTTTTCGGCCTGTGTGGTTGGGTTAAAAATTCTGAAATAAGGGGCAGCATCGCATCCTGTACCTGCTGCCCATTGCCAGTTCCCATTGTTTGCCGATAAATCGAAATCGAGGAGTTTTTCAGCAAAATAGGCCTCGCCCCATTGCCAGTTTATAAGCAAATGTTTAATTAAAAAACTTGCCGTTACCATCCGTGCGCGGTTGTGCATAAACCCGGTTTCGTTCAGTTCGCGCATACCTGCATCAACCAGAGGGTAACCGGTAAGCCCTTTCTTCCAGGCTTCAAAATCATTTTCATTGTTTATCCAATTGATGAACTGATATTTATGTTTAAATGGATGGTTTTCAACATGGGGGAAATGATACAATATTTGCATAAAAAATTCGCGCCATATAAGTTCGTTCAGCCAAACCGGGTTAAGTTCCATTGCCGATTTCACCAACTGCCTGATGCTAACAGTGCCAAAGCGTAAATGGATTCCGGCCCTGCTTGTGGTGTCCAAAGCCGGAAAATCGCGCGTTTCGCCATAATTTGAAAGAGTAGGTTTATTTATTTCTAACTTTTGAAAAACATCCCTGTTCATAGAAAAGCCAATATCAGAAAGCTGAAATGGATTATTGTCCTCAACTTCAATAAAATTATGGATATACCCTTCTGAATTCCAATTGTGTAAATGGTTCTTGTCCTGGCTTAATTTTTCCAACCATTTATAGCTGTAAGGTGTAAAAACGGTGTAGGGCTCACCCGAAACCTTGGTAACATCGGTTTTTTCAAAAACAACCTGATCTTTATAGGTATGAAAAACAATCCCTTTTTCCTTCAATACTTTTTCAATTTTCAAATCGCGGGCTATGGCATAAGGCTCATAATCGTGGTTAGCAAATACTTTTTTAACTTCATATTCCGAAATGATTTTTAGGATTATATCTTCAGGTTTCCCATAAAACGATTTAATAGCCGATTTATAAGGCTTTAGCAAAAGGTTCAAGCTTTCAAGTGCCTGATAGATAAATTGTACGCGCTTATCATCCTTATTCAATTTGTCGAGGATGTCTGCATCGAAAATAAAAATAGGTAACACCTTCAACCCTGAATTAAGGGCATGGAAAAGTGCCGTATTATCGAAAAATCGCAAATCGCGCCTGAACCAGAAAATGGCTATTTGTTGTTTATCTGTCATAAATAGAAAGCTTGGGGCAAATTAAGCGTTTAAAAAGCAATCGGTAAAATGTTTGCCTTAAACAATCAAGGTTCTTATAAAGTTTAGTAGTTTTGCAGCACGAAAAATAATTATAAACTTAAATAACTGGTAGAGTGGATCTTTTTGAAAAACGTGTTCGTAACTTAGGGCCATTGGGTATGTACGCCAAGCAGGCTGATGGATATTTTATGTTTCCAAAACTTGAAGGCGAGATTGGAAATAAGATGATTTTCAGGGGAAAAGAGCGCCTTGTATGGAGTTTGAACAATTATCTTGGGTTGGCAAATCATCCTGAAGTGCGCAAAGCCGATGCCGATGCTGCAGCACAATGGGGTTTGGCCTATCCAATGGGTGCCCGTATGATGAGCGGACAAACCGTTTATCACGAGCAATTGGAACGCGAACTTGCAGCTTTTGTGAATAAGGAATCGGCTTACTTGTTCAATTTCGGCTATCAAGGAATGATTTCTGTAATAGACTCGATTGTTGACCGTAACGATGTTATTGTTTACGATAGCGAAGCACATGCGTGTATAATTGATGGCATGAGGTTACATATCGGCAAGCGGTTTGTGTATCCTCACAACAACATGGAGAATTTGCGCAAGGGACTCGAAAGGGCTACCAAACTCACTGAGCAAACTGGTGGCGGGATTCTGGTAATAACCGAAGGCGTTTATGGAATGTCTGGCGACCTGGGCAAGATCAGGGAAATCGTTGAACTTAAAAAAGAATTCAGTTTCAGGCTGTTGATTGATGATGCTCATGGTTTTGGTACTATGGGCCCAACTGGGGCAGGCACCGACGAGCATTTCGGTGTTCAGGATGGCGTTGATATGTACTTTGGCACTTTTGCCAAATCCATGGCTGGGATTGGTGGTTTCATTGCTTCCAACGAAGCAATTATTGATTTCCTGAAACACAACATGCGTTCACAGATTTTTGCAAAATCCTTACCTATGCCAATGGTAATAGGTGCTTTAAAAAGGCTTGAATTAGTGAGGACCAAACCCGAATTGAGGAAAAACCTGTGGAAGATTGTAGAAGCTTTGCAGACAGGCTTGCGTGAAGCTGGTTTCAATATTGGAAACACGGAGTCGCCAGTTACCCCAGTATTGCTAAATGGAACTATCCCAGAAGCAACAAATATTACTGTTGAAATGCGCGAAAAATACAATATTTTCTGTTCCATAGTAACTTATCCTGTTGTGCCAAAAGGAGTTATAATGTTAAGGCTAATCCCTACAGCACAACATACTTTGGAAGATGTAAAATATACCATCGAGGCTTTTAAAGAAATAAATGCTAAATTGTTGAATGGCGAATATGCCAACATCGCTTTTGCCGACATTTCGAACCTCTAATTTTTGCTAACTCAATAAAAATAAATGCCCGGTTTTTGACTGGGCATTTTTATATTTGCATAAAATCTAAATTGATCAATATATATCCCTTGCCAATGCAAACCTCAAAACGGGAATCGTTGTTTATAATTGCGAATTCAACAGCATTTTATCTGATTTCCTACTTATCAGTGCTTTTGCTTTTTCAACTTACCACCATCGCAGCAGCAAAAATATTCGATATTCCCACTACATTATTTTATAACAGGGTTGATTTTTATGGAGGAATTGGGGTTTGGACATTTGATTCTGTAAAAATTGTTTATGGTTCAGGCAATGTAATGTTGTTCCTGCTTTCAATCCTATTTTTGGTTGTTACCATAAAAACAATGGAATATGATGGCTTGTTGAGGTTATTTTTTCTTTGGGGATTTATCAATTCCATGTCAATGCTTTTGGGAGCTTTCATCATTGGGGCATTCAACTACGAAGGTTTGGGGGTTGTCCTCAGTTACCTTTATTTGGCCGATACCGCAAAGATGTTGATCCTGTTTATTGGGATAATTGCCCTTATTGGAATTGGGATGGCAATGGTTAAGCCTATGCTGTTTACCGCAAATACATATTATAAATTTCTTTCACCCGAAATGAGGATGTCATTCAGGTTTAAGCAATTTGTATTCCCATACTTGATTGCTACAGCTATCCTTTTCTTACTAAAATACCCTTTGACGTTCTACGAATCCCTTTTGTTGACAATACCTGTTTTTATGATAGCCCCTTTATTTATTGGTACAGGTGTACTGCCAACTTATTTTTTCGAAGAAACAGAAAAGTCAATTCAGGTAAGTTTAAGATTGATAATTATTACAGTACTATTTATAGTGCTTTTCCGCGTTGTATTAGGGATTGGGCTGAAATTTGCGTAAACTTTATGGTTTTTAGTTCTATGAAATTTTTATAAATAGTTCATTATATGCTAAATGTATTTTTCCAAAGAAATTGAACCGGAAATAATACCCAAATCAGGAAAGTGGAAGCGATGGGTCAATTTCATTAGTCCATTGGAATATTCCACCTTCGAGGACAAATATATTCTTGTATTTTAGTTTTTCGGTGAGGTACAAATATGGAGCCTGGCTTTTTACGCCATACATGCAATAAATAATCACAGGAATATCTTTTGAAATCTGATGAACTTGATCAGGAAGATCAATTTGAGGGATATTGATGGCTCCTGGGAGATGGCTTTCGTTATACTTTTCAGGTTCCCTTGTATCAATTATTTGAACAGGAACAAAATTGTCCATTTTTTCCTTAAGCTCGAAAGTGGTGATGTGTTTCATAAAAAGAGAAGAATATCCGGATTATATGCCTGAATACAAAAGCAAAGATAGGATAAAATTGAAATAAAAAAAGGGGTGTAAACACCCCCTTTAGTTTTTAAAAGACTGAGCAAAATATTATTTCGCTCCTGCTTTTGCAATTGAATCAGCTTTAGCTGCTTCTACTGCTGCCATAGCTGTTGAATCAGCGATGCGCTGTTGCTCAGCAGCAACTTTAGCTGTTGAATCAGCAGTTATTGAATCTTGAATACGCTGTTTTTCAGCTTTTTCTTCTGCACTGGGTCCGCAAGCTACGAAAGCTACCATACCAGCTACTACAAACATTGCAAATAATTTTTTCATGACTTAGGTTTAATTAAAAAACGGTGCAAAAGTACAGCGAATAATAATACGATTCAAACTTTATTAGAAAATAAATTAAGTTTTTTTAACATAAATTATAACATGTTGTATTTCAAGTATATAAATATTAATATTTGATATAAAAGATATTAACAACTAAATAAATGTTGTTAATAACACTAAAAAAATGAAATTTTCAGTGGCAAAATGATAAAATTTCGCATCATTTTTTATCAAAAACAAGTCTTTGGATATCAAAAATATTTCAATGTTGGGATAAACATGGCCATTTATGAGCCAAAAAATCGTCATTTTTCATCCAATTGGACTACATTTGTACGCTCGTCCAAGTGCTGGTTATTGTCATTTTTGAATGAAAAAATCAATTCGACATTCAAAAATAGCTGTTAATCGAATTTTTAACAGAAATACTCAGTCCGAAAAACAACGTGTTAAATCCAGCCTGCACTAAGTTGGATTATTGTATTTCACCTTAATAATTTCTGAATGTGGACTAATATTATTCCTGAGCTTCCTTTTAAAGAGCCGGTTATTGTTTTCACTTTACTCATTACAATAATACTTGTGGCACCAATCGTGTTCAGGAAATTCCGCATACCCGGGATTATCGGGCTAATTGTTTCCGGCATGGTAATCGGGCCCCACTCCCTCAATCTGGTTGAGTTTGGCGAAAGCATAAAATTGTTGAGTACAGCAGGCCTACTTTATCTCATGTTTTTGGCCGGTCTCGAACTTAATGCCCGCGATTTGCTGCGGAACGGAAATAAAAGTTTGGTTTTTGGGGCATTGACATTTTTTATCCCATTGACTTTCGGATTCATAGTCGCTCATTTTATACTTTCCTACAATTTACTTGCATCCCTTCTTATTGCAAGCATGTTTTCAACGCATACGCTCATCTCCTACCCTATCGCCAGCAGGCTTGGCATTACCCGCACCGAGGCCGTTACAGTTTCGATAGGTGGCACTATTATTACCGATACAGCAGTCCTACTCTTGCTCGCTTTTATTTCGGCGGCTTCTGAAGGTTCGATTTCGGCAGTTTTTTGGATAAGGATGACATTGTCGATTGCCGCATTTTCATTTTTGATCCTTTGGGGTGTCCCGAAACTTAGCATTTGGTTTTTTAAAAACCTGGAAGGGGAAAGTGGTTCGCATTATATTTTTGTTTTGGCCATGCTCTTTATATCCGGACTATTGTCGCGTGCGGCTGGTATCGAACCCATTATAGGCGCTTTCCTTGCAGGTTTGGCCATGAGCAATGTTATCCCGCATACTTCTGCTCTAATGAATAGGATTTCCTTTATCGGGAACAACTTTTTTATCCCTATTTTTCTTATCAGTGTTGGGCTAATGGTTGATTTTACTGTATTCTTTACAGGGTTTGGCGCATTGGTTTTTGCAGTTTCGTTAGTAATTGTTGCTATTTCGAGTAAATATGTTGCAGCATGGCTCACACAAATTATTTACAAGTATTCTTCCACCGAAAGGCAGGTTATTTTTGGGATGAGTGTATCACATGCCGCAGCCATTATTGCAGTTGTTATTGTTGGGTATAATTTAAAATTAATTGGCTTGGATGTACTTAACGGGGCAATTATGATAATTTTAGTTTCGTGTTTTATTGGCTCGTTTGTTACTGAAAAGTATGGACGGAAATTAGCAATTATTGAAACAGATAAAGTTCCTGCAAAAATCAGTTCGCCTGAACAAATCTTGGTATCAGTCTCAAACCCTGCCACAATTGAAGGTTTGATTGATTTTGCTTTGCTTATACGCGAAAAAAAAGCTTCGCAACCAATGTATATGTTATCGGTTGTGCCCGATGATGACTTTGCCGAAGATCAGATAGTAAAGAACAATAAAATGTTTCAATCAGCAATTTCACATGCTGCGGCTGCTGAAACCGAGCTTTCTTTGGTTTCCCGGGTTGATATAAATGTGGCAAATGGCATATCGAGGGCTGTTAAAGAGCTGATGGTTAATAAAATAGTTCTTGGTTGGAATGGTAAAAGTACCACAACGAATTTCTTTTTTGGGAGCATTATCGAAAACCTGATCAGTAATTCCGAACAGATGGTACTGGTTGTAAAAATAACAAACACCTTAAATTCACTTAAACGTATTATTGTTGTAATTCCCGAAAATGCCGAACGTGAGGCTGGTTTCGAGAACTGGGTTAGTACTTTAAAAATACTTTCGTCGCGTACAAGTTCCTCTCTTTTGTTTGTAGGTTTTGAGAAATCCCTTGCTTCTATCCGCAAATTCTTAGATATTAAATCCGATTCTGGCAATATCGTATTTCAAACCACTAAATCAACACATCCAATTATTGAGCAGACCCAAATTATTAATGAAATGGATCTGCTCATCGTAATTTCGGCACGCCGCCGCACTTTGTCATTCAGCCACTATTTGGATCACATGCCCCGCGATATGGCGCGATATTTTGAAAAAAACAGCTTCATCATAATATATCCGGAACAACGTATAGTGAAAACACAAACATTGTCCTCTTCGCTCGATGGAATTGAGGTTTCCCCCATTCAGGAAAATATCGACAGGTTTTCGCATATTGGGAATTTCAAGCGAAAATCACCCGACACCCGACATAATTCAATAACCGAATAAATGGAAAAGCAAATGGGCAAGCAGATTCCTTTGGCCGAAATCCTAAGACCAAAAAATGCCGCTGAATATATAGGGCAACCCCATCTTATGGCTGCAAATACTGCTTTCCGCAAAATGGTTGATGGAGGTTCGGTACATTCCATGATTTTTTGGGGACCGCCGGGTGTTGGAAAAACTACTTTAGCGCTCGTAATTGCAAATGCAACCGGAAGGCAATTTTACACCTTAAGTGCCATAAATTCAGGGGTTAAGGATGTTAGGGAAGTTATTGACAGGGCGGGCAAAGATGCATCCCAGCCCATCCTTTTTATTGATGAAATCCACAGGTTCAGCAAATCGCAGCAAGATTCGCTGCTGGGCGCCGTCGAAAAAGGCATTGTGATACTTATCGGGGCAACAACAGAAAACCCATCCTTTGAGGTCATTTCCCCACTTTTGTCCCGGTGTCAGGTTTATGTTTTAAGACATTTGGAAGAATCTGACCTCCTAATAATTACGAACAATGCTATTGAAACTTTATCTGGTATCAATAATATTAAAATTTCAATACTTGAGCATGAAGCTTTAATCAGGATTTCGGGAGGCGATGCAAGGAAATTGATCAATGCAATCGAAATTATTGTATCATCGCTCCAAGCATCAGGCAAAGAGATTGCAATTGATAACGAAAACACGCTTAGCATAATACAACAGAATCTCGCTTTGTACGACAAATCGGGCGAAATGCATTACGATGTTATTTCGGCTTTTATCAAAAGCATGAGAGGCAGCGACCCTAATGCCGCTGTGTATTGGCTTGCCCGAATGATTACTGCCGGCGAAGACCCGCTTTTTATAGCACGGCGCATGGTAATACTTGCTTCGGAAGATATTGGAAATGCCAACCCAACAGCACTGGTTTTGGCGAATAACTGTTTTGATGCGGTTAACAAAATTGGTTTTCCCGAAAGCAGGATAATTTTATCACAAACTGCAATTTATCTGGCTTGTTCAGCCAAAAGCAATGCTTCGTACATGGCAATTGATGATGCTATGGCAATGGTCCAACGGCTTGGCGATTTGCCAGTCCCTCTCCATCTGAGGAATGCACCTACCAAATTAATGAAATATATTGGGTATGGTAAGGAATATAAGTATGCCCATCAATATGATGGAAACTTTGTGGACATTGAATTTTTGCCCGAAAACATTAAAGGGACAAAATTTTTCGATCCCGGGAAAAATGCACGGGAAAATGAAGCACGGGAAAAATTAAGGAAAAACTGGGGTCTGAAGTATGGGTATTAATAATCTGTAGATTTGTAATCCAAATTGGCATTGTAGGATTTTAATGTGGCAATCCACCCTCGATCGTTTTTAAAAGCAAATATATAAATCAATAAACTCAGATTTCATGTTTATGATCAGCCAAATACCACTCATAAAATACACAGAAACTGGAAATTTCTTCCTTATCGCCGGCCCATGTGTAATTGAAGATACAGATAGCCCGGTAGAAATTGCCAGAATTTTAGTTGAGTTAACGGATAAATATCAAATCCCATTCATTTTCAAAGCATCGTACCGAAAAGCAAACCGATCAAAAAGTTCTTCATTTACAGGCATTGGCGATGAAAAAGCATTGGAAGTTCTTGCTGGCATACGACAAAAATATCAGGTTCCTGTTGTAAGCGACATACACAGCGAAAAAGATGCCCGATTGGCAGCTAAATTTGTTGATGTACTTCAAATCCCGGCATTTCTCTGTCGCCAGAGCGAGCTATTGTTTGCAGCCGGTGAAACCGGGAAAGTTGTAAATATCAAAAAAGGCCAGTTTTCATCAGCCGAAACCATGCATTTTGCAGTTGAAAAAGTGCGGGAAACCGGAAACAACAAGATAATGCTTACTGAGCGTGGGACTACTTTTGGTTATACCGATCTGGTGGTTGATTTCCGTAATATTCCTGTTATGCAGCAGGCTGGTGTTCCAGTTGTGCTTGATGTTACCCATTCACTCCAACAGCCAAACCAACCGGCTGGTGTTACCGGTGGACGGCCTGACCTCATTCCTCTTATGGCTAAATTAGGCATTACGGCAGGCGTAGAAGGTTTATTTATGGAAACACATCCTAAACCATCCAAAGCGAAATCGGATGGTGCAAACATGCTTAGGCTCGAACTGATGGATAAATTGCTTGGAGAATTGGTGAGACTGAAAAAAGCTTTGTTATAAACCTATTTCACATAAGCTTCCATCCCGGGCATTACCCAGCCTAACAGTAAGCCGTATATGTGTTGTGCCAGAAAAATAACTACAAAACCTACAGCAATAGTAATAACAATGAACCTAAGCTTTTTTTCAAGGGTGATGTCGAATAATTCCTGAACACCATACCAGAAAACGTAAAGTGTATAAGCTATAAAAATATAAATACCTATTGGAATAAGAATCCGCAACAAAGGGTGCAGATAAACAAAAAAAGTTACTATAAATAGTGGAGTAAAGGTATATAACACCAATTTTAGAATACTCAACAAATCTGCATCTATACCAAGTTTTGGTAACGAATAATAGAGGGTATAAACTGCAAAAAGTATAAGCAAATAAGGGATTACTACCCAAGATACTAAATTGAAAAGCATAAGGATGAACAAGTTGAGGGAATAACCCAAAACGGATTTTGCAACAAAGAACAGACCAAAATCCCTACCTATTGCACTGAAGAGTATAATCGGGAAACCAAAATTCCACATCAATCCTTTGGGCGTTTCCTGCTCATTTTTTATTATCTTCCACTCAATACTTGGTATGAGCGAAATACGCATAGCCTTTATCAGAACTTCTTTAAATTTCATCAGGTAGTTTAAAGTAGGAAATTAAAATCGGGAAAATTACGTTACTCCATAACAACGCGGCGCAGTGTGCCTGTATTGCTGTCGATGCCAATATTCCTGATACTTGTGTATGGAAGAAATGTTACAACCCCGAACTGGTTGATAATAAAAGGGGTTTCAATTTTTACCTGTCCACCGATTTTGATAGCCACATTTGCTTTATCCGGGATACGGTAGTAAAGCCCCTGTGCTTCCCTCTGACCTAAATTAAGTTTTTCTGCTTCGGTTTTCAGTGTGGATGTTTTATTTAAACTGCTTGCCTGAATTTGGATTATATCACCGGAAGTGGCATTTTTTGGAAGGATGCCCTTGCTGATTGAAAATTTGCAAAGCGTTTCGATTGGGTTGTTTTTATCAACAACAAAATAAAAAGTAAATGTTTCGCCAGTAACATTTTTAACCCCTTTAAAAAGCTCCAGGTAATCTTGTTTCATGCTTTTCATTTGGTTGTACATAAATTCCATGGTTCCCTTTTCGTAGTTAACTTCCTGATAACCATTAATAAGGTTGTACATACTTTCATCAAGCTTTAAAATAAACTCAGCAGCTTCGCGGGCTTTCTGTTCAACAGATTTTGCGGCGGAGGTTTTTCTGAAAAATTTCTGTTCTATAATGGTAGTGTCGAGGCTAATACGCTTTATTACGGTATCCATACGTTCAAAAACACTTGGGTTTGCAAATTCAGGAATATCGACCCTTACATTAGAAAGGTCGATAGAATGCTGCTTCTTGTTTGTACTCGGTTGAGCAGATATTCCAACCCCTGAAATTATTCCATCACTTGTCAAAAAAAGCTCAACAGCTTTTCTATCTTTCTGTTTACCATGCATTTGAATAAAATAATATTCCGAAGGGTCAGGCTCATTGAAAGCTGTTAACCGAACATCCTTAAGTTCATATTCAGTACTGTTAACTGAAGTTGAATTTGAAAGCCCAAGCATTTGATCGGCATATTCGGCATAAGGCCCCTTCACTTTTTGTATTTTATTAACCAGAATATCAACTTGAATAACAGTTTGTGGTAAGGCATAAAACAAACCATCCGATTCGTTATTTATCGAAGTTGAACCAACTTTGCTTACTTTAATTTGTGCTTTAACACCTGTTGCCGATATCAAAACGAATGCAGCGAGAAGAATTATCTTATTCATGAGACTGTCTAATTATAATAATCCAAAATTACGAAAATTTTTCTTTGTGGCAAAAATAGAACTATGAATTATTTATAGTTTGCGAATTCAGAGGATTGGCTTTGAATTATGACTTAAAATCGTACATTTGCAGTAAATATGCTAAGATTATGAAGGCAACCAACTCATTTAATATCAGTATATTATTATTAATGCTTTTGTTTTTTTTAAGCTCTTGCCATCGTAAACCTAATGAGAAATTCATTTCAATTTCAGGAGCATTTGCACTCTATCCGCTTACTGTAAAATGGGCTGAAGAATATGAAAAGCTACATCCTGATATCAAAATTGATATTTCGGCAGGTGGAGCTGGCAAAGGCATGACTGATGTACTTTCGGGAATGGTTGACCTGGCCATGTTTTCGCGTGAAGTTTCAGAAGTGGAAATTTCGAGAGGAGCTTTATCAATTGCTGTGTCGCGGGATGCTGTTGTTCCTATTATGAATTCGGCAAATCCATACCTAAAGGATATTTTAAAGAAAGGTTTAACAAAACAGCAATTTGCAGATTTGTTTGTAAACAAAAAAAGCAACAATTGGAACGGGATTTTTAAGTCAGCAAAAACTGATAAAATAAATGTTTACACCCGCTCAGATGCTTGTGGGGCAGGTGAAATGTGGGCTTTATTCCTAAATACCAAACAAGAACTTATGTTAGGCATTGGAGTGTATGGGGATCCTGGTATTGCCGATGCTGTTAAAAATGATAAGCTGGGCATTGGCTACGGCAATATCGTTTATGTTTACGATACGAAAACTAAAATACCCTACCCTGGACTTCGCGTAATTCCGATTGATTTTAATAATAACGGACAAATTGATAATGACGAAATAATTTATAACTCACTTGATGAACTCATGAAAGCCGTTGGTGAAGGGAAATATCCTTCCCCTCCTGCCCGCGACTTGTATTTTATTTCGAAAGGGAAGCCGGCCAAGAAAGTAACGACCGATTTTCTTAATTGGGTTTTGACCGATGGACAAAAGTATGTTGAAGAAGCTGGTTATATGCAGTTAAAACCAGAAAAAGTAGCTGAACAGAAAATGAAGATTTAAAACTAATACACCTTGGACGTATTTCATTTAAGAAGATTACTGAGGAATAAATTCCACACCATTTGGATGGTGGTTGCGCTGGTTTTTTCAATGACCTTACCGGTTCTTCTTGCAATTGGATTGTACTATAAATCATCAGGATTATTGATGGAGCAATCCTTGCTAAGTATTATTTTCTCGAAAGATTGGCGACCGCTTTCAGGACATTTTGGATTGTTTCCATTCATTATCAGTTCGTTGTGGGTAACCGTTTTGGCTTTGATAATTGCCGGGCCTATTTGTTTGTTTTCGGCCATTCACCTTACCCAATATGCCAAAAGTTATGTATTAAAAGTAATGCATCCAATAATAGATATATTGGCAGGAATCCCTTCGGTAATATTCGGGGTTTGGGGTGTTGTGGTTATTGTACCCTTTGTGAGCCAGCATATTGCGCCCTTATTTGGAAAGCAAACCTCAGGATATACCATAATGAGCGGCGGAATTGTACTAGCAGTTATGATAATCCCATTCATCCTTAATATATTGATCGAGGTTTTTAAATCCATTCCCGAAGAATTAACCGAAGTTACCTTATCGCTTGGTGCCACTAGATGGATGGTTGTAAAGCATATTTTGATGCGGAAAGCATTTCCTGGTATTGTTTCTGCTTTTGGCCTTGGGCTTTCAAGAGCTTTTGGCGAAACAATTGCCGTACTCATGGTGGTTGGAAATGTAACTCAAATCCCACGCGGGGCTTTACAACCAGGGTATCCTCTACCAGCCCTGATTGCAAATAATTATGGCGAAATGCTTTCTATTCCGATGTATGATTCGGCACTTATGCTTGCAGCTTTTATACTGCTCATAATCGTGATAATTTTCAATTTTATTTCCCGAATGGTAATTCACCGGATGATAAAAATTATGTAAATGAAAAAATCGAAACTACGGAATGCGGAAGAGTTGTTTTTCAGGGGAGTTATGATACTTTCCTCTTCTGTTATTGGTTTTGTTTTAGTTTTAATTCTGTGGAGCATCGTTAAACGCGGTTTTCCTGCTTTGTCGTGGGAAATGATTACCCAAACACCAAAAGGTGGTTTTTATTTCGGTAAGGAAGGAGGCATTGCAAATGCAATTGTTGGCTCACTTTATGTCGCATCTGGTGCTACACTGCTGGCAATGATTATTGGTATTCCTGTTTCCCTGTACATGAATGTAAACCTGCATAAACGGAAAAAACTGGTAACCGCAATCCGTTTTCTTTTAGATGTTATGTGGGGAATCCCTTCAATAGTATATGGTGCTTTTGGTTTTACGATAATGATATTTTTCGGGATGCATTCATCATTACTTGCTGGAATACTGACGATTACATTGTTTATTTTGCCGATAATGATCCGATCAATCGACGAAGTTTTGCTTTCTGTCCCAAAAGGCTTGATGGAAGCATCCTATTCATTAGGATCAACGGAATCCGAAACATCGTACAAAGTATTCCTCAAGCAATGTATTTCGGGTGTAACAACCGCAGTTTTGCTTTCTTTTGGCAGGGCAATTGGCGATGCTGCTTCAGTGCTTTTTACCACAGGTTATACTGACCACATGCCAACTTCGCTAATGCAACCAACTGCTACCTTGCCACTTGCTATTTTTTTTCAGATGAGTTCCCCAATAGCGGAAGTTAAAGAAAGGGCTTATGCATCGGCACTGATACTAACTTTTATCATACTCTTAATCAGCATAATCGCCCGTATTATTTCTATTAGGTACCAAAAACACAAAATAAAGATATAAATGTCAGGAAATTCAAAAATTATCATAAAGGACGTAAACCTGCATTTTGGGAAGCAGCATGTGTTGAAAAATGTAACCGCTACTATTCCTGAAAAGCAGATCACAGTTATTTTAGGGCCTTCAGGTTGTGGCAAAACCACGCTGCTTAAAACCATGAACCGATTAACAGACCTTTATCCAAACGTAAAAATAAAAGGCTCTATCTACATTGGCGACGATGATGTATTGAACACAAAAAAAGATATTACCGAAATAAGGAGGCATATGGGATTGTTGTCGCAAAGGCCGTACCCATTGCCAATGAACATATTTAACAATGTTGCTTATGGCCTGCGGATAAGTGGCCGCAAAAGCAAGAAATACTTAAAACCCCGGGTTCAGCATTACCTTCAAATGGCCAATCTTTGGGAAGAGGTAAAAGATCGGCTTACCGATCCAGCTTCCTCGCTATCAATCGGACAGCAGCAACGCCTTTGCCTTGCCCGTGGGCTTTCTGTGGATCCTGATATTATTTTGGCCGACGAACCTACTTCGGCTTTAGATCCGCTTTCAAGCGAAGTTATCGAAAATAAATTTATTGAACTGAAAAGCCAATACACCATAGTAATGGTTACCCATAGCCTGCAACAGGCGCGCCGAATTGCTGATTACGTGATATTTATGTATTTGGGCGAAATAATTGAACAAGGGCCGGCTGATGAATTTTTTAATAATACCAAACAAGAACTAACAAAAAAATACATTAAAGGATTGTTTAATTAAACAAGTAAAATCATCTCACCCATGTATTCGAATAGTTTAACTACATTAGGATGAGTTAGTTGATTAAGTATAGAAGGTTGATTTTTAAACCTAATGTGGGTACTTTCGTTCTAAAACAAGTTACCATCAAAGCATTGAAAAACAGCAAATTAAAGAAGAAAGAGAAACATCTCTAAATTTCTGTCAAAAAATATTTGGGGCAAAAACCTATTTTGGTAAAAAAAATAATGACAACTCAAAAAAGCTCTTCAACTATACTTTACTCAAATCCACCCATATCATTAAAATTATGGTATTACCTTATAAAGCAGTACAATGGGATATTGGGAAGCATCATTTTTATTCAAAATTAATACAAATCAAATTATCCTCAAAATTAATATAATTTACAGTTAATCAATATCATACAAATTATAATTAATAAAATATTATTTTTATCAATCAGTATCTTCATAGAAATAGTGAATTTCAAAGCTTTTTGCTATTTTTGCCAATCGAAAACTGTAATGCAACTTAAAATGAAAAAAATCGAAATTTCCCCAAAAATTTATTTAGTCGTATCAATGATTTTTGCCGGAGCATTGATGAGGCTTATTCCTCATTGGCCAAACTTCACGCCAATTGCTGCAATAGCTTTATTTGGCGGTACATTTTTAAAACGTAAGGAATTGGCATTTTTAATACCCGTTTTAGCTATGTTGTTGAGCGATTTGGTATTGGGGTTTCATTCAACCATGTTCAGTGTTTACATAAGTTTTATAGCAATTGTAGGCTTTGGCCTGATACTTCAACGAAAATTTACTGTGGTAAATACGCTTTCTGCTTCGGTGGCTGCATCGGTGATATTTTATCTAGTAACTAATTTTGCAAGTTGGACTTCGGGTTTAATGCCTTATCCAATGAATATCGGAGGCTTGATGCAGGCGTATATAGCAGGTTTGCCATTCTTCTTGAACGGTATTCTTGGCGATCTTTTCTACACATCAGTTTTATTTGGTGGTTTGTATTTTATTACAAACAAACAAACTGCAACAATCAACTCATAATAATACAATAATATTTTGTTTGAAAGTCCCTGATTTTATCAGGGACTTTTTTTATCCCAATCTACACATTGGATATATCCCTTTCAAGCAAAAGGATTGAATGTTGCGGGACGATAATAAATTTTTGATCATTATAAATAATTTCTACAGAGTCCTTTAGCAGAAAAATAGCTAAATCACCAACCAATGGTTGCAAAGGAATAAACTTGGTTTTTTCTTGTGTTTTAGTTTTCCACGGCTCAGAATCTTCATCGTTCACAAATGGTATTGGAAACCCAGGCCCAACTTTTACAACATATCCATTTTGAAGTTCCGCTTTTTCAGAATATCCTGGAGGTAAAAAAAGCCCACTTTTTGTTTTTGTTTTATTGGAACATGGTTTAATAAGTACTTTATCACCAATTACAATAAGATTTTTGAGGTTATTTTCAGGTTTTTCCATAGTTCATTGCCACTTTAACTTTAAAATTAGGTTTCCAAAAACAGCACCCACTATGCAAAAGTATGGTATTTTTAAGGTACTTTTGCAGTAAAGAACTTGATGGCAACAATTTAAAATTTGTTGTAGCAAATACTTGTAAATGTTAGGATTACAAACAAATATTAATTTAAAATATTCGTTTCTCCTGCCATCCCAGTTCATTCAAAAGTAATGAATGAGCATCTAATTCGTAAATTGGATAGGCAAAATCCCTAAGAAGCATTTACAGTGCTGATAAACCTTTTAACTTGGTATTGCCATTTATAACTCTTAGATTTGTTTTTCTCATTACCAACCAAATATAACTATGTCAGATTTAATCAGGTTACTTCCTGATTCTGTTGCGAATCAAATTGCTGCCGGAGAGGTCATACAGCGGCCAGCCTCCGCTGTTAAGGAATTGCTTGAAAATGCCATTGATGCCGGTGCAACGCAAATTAAACTTTTGGTTAAAGATGCCGGTAAAACTTTGATTCAGGTAATTGATAATGGATCGGGTATGTCAGAAACTGATGCCAGGATGTGTTTCGAACGCCATGCAACCTCGAAAATACGTGAGGCAAACGACCTTTTTTCCATACGTACCCTCGGTTTCAGAGGCGAAGCCCTTGCATCCATTGCCGCTATTGCCCAAGTTGAACTTAAAACACGCAAAATTGACGAAGAAGTTGGAACCAGTATTATAATAGAAGGCTCAAAAGTAAAAAGCCAGGAACCTGTTGCTTGTACCCAGGGAACTACTTTTATTGTTAAAAACCTATTCTTTAACGTTCCGGCCCGACGGCATTTTTTAAAATCCGATAATGTCGAATTTAGGCATATACTCGAAGAATTTCAACGTGTGGCCTTGGTACATCCCGAAATTGAAATGTCCATGTTCAACAACGACAAACATGTTTTTCAACTTGCCAAAGGCAATATGCGCCAAAGGATTGTACACATTTTTGGCAACCAAATGAACGAGAAACTCATACCGGTTGAAGCCAAGACGGAACTTGTTTCAATAATTGGATATATTGGAAAACCCGAAACCGCGAGAAAGACACGTGGCGAGCAATACTTCTTTGCTAACGGCCGCTTCATCCGCCACCCCTATCTGAACAATGCTGTGGAACAAGCTTTCAGTGAACTTATTCCCGATTCGGCCTTCCCCTCCTATTTCCTTTATATCGAAGTTGATCCTTCAACTATTGATATAAACATACACCCTACCAAGACTGAAGTCAATTTTCAAAATGGCCAAGTGATGTACGCCTCTATCCGAACTTCGGTAAAGCATACTTTAGGGATGTTCAGTTTAAGCCCTACCATCAATTTCGATTCAGAGCCTACTTTCGATTTTGTGGCGCCCAAAGGATACGAACCTAAAGAACCAACAATAACCATAAACCCTGATTACAATCCATTCCGTAAACCACAGAACTATTTAAAAGCGAATGCCGGAATGACCCCAAATCGTAGCGGATGGGAAAAAATGTATGAGGGTATCGCAAATCCTGCAATCACACCGACCGAACAGCAAATCAACTTTGATTTAGGATCCACTCCGGCCCAAACAGTTCAAAGTGAAACCCAATTGATTCCCGAAACCAGTTTTCATGAAACCAACAAACTATTTCAGGTACTTAACCGTTTTATTGTTGCCAATGTAAAATCGGGACTATTGATTGTTGACCAGCAAAAAGCTTACGAACGTATTATTTTTGAACGTATTAGCTCAAATGTGCATGGACAAACCGGTTCGGGGCAGCGGATCTTATTCCCACAATCCATTCAGCTTTCGGCGGTAGATGCTGAAATTTTGGAAGAAATTATTGATGATTTGGAGTGTTTGGGATTTGAGATTTCCGCAATGGGTAGTGGCACTTTTGTGATTAATTCAGTCCCACCAAATATGCCTTCAACTGAAACTGCTGATTTTATTGATGGTTTATTGGAAGATTTTAAGAAAAACAGGACAGATACTACAGAAGATCAAAAAATTAAACTTGCCAGGATAATTGCTGGAAACATGGCAGTAAAATCCGGAAAAATAGAAAAGGCAGAAGAAATGCAACTACTTATTGATGAGTTGTTTAGTTGCCAAATTCCTGAAATTGCACTCGATGGTAGCAAAATACTGAAAATTATTCAAGCTGGGGAAATTGAAAAACTGATAGCAAAGTAGGTTGATGGTTATTTGGAAATGGTGAATGGTGAATAGAAAATGGTGAATGGTGAATAGAAAATGGTTAATGGTGAATAGAAAATGGTTAATGGTGAATAGAAAATGGTTAATGGCGAATAGAAAATGGTTAATAGAAAATGGTAATTGGTTAAAAGTTAAGCTTGAAAAATCAATTCAATACAATAATTACAACAAATCCCTAAAATATAATTAGCTAATAAAAAATGAGTTACGAACGATATACTCCCTCAGGTTTTGGTTTTCTTCCTCCGGTTGTAAAAAACCTTCTTATAATAAACGTATTGTTTTTCCTTGCCACAGAGGTGCTTAGACCA
Organism: uncultured Bacteroidales bacterium; assembly: GCA_903946925.1. Classification (GTDB taxonomy): domain Bacteria; phylum Bacteroidota; class Bacteroidia; order Bacteroidales; family UBA4417; genus UBA4417. The sequence goes on from CAJAXK010000056.1 coordinate 22,850, forward strand.
ACAATGAATATTGACTTAACCGATATTCTTGGTTTGCACTATTTCGCTGCCCAGAAATTTGAGCCTTATCAGTTTATTACCTATATGTTCATGCACGGTGGATTCTCACATATCTTGTTCAACATGTTTGCGTTATGGATGTTTGGTACTGTTTTGGAACAGGTTTGGGGACCGAAAAAATTCTTGCTTTATTACGTTATCACTGGTATTGGAGCAGCATTAGTCCATTACCTTGTATTCTATTTTGAAATAACTCCTGTATTAAACAGCATTGATGGGTTTCTTGCAAATCCTGATTTGGCTACCCTTCAGCAATTTGCAACAAACCATAAGTTTAATTTAAGTAGGTCATCAGATGAATTGGAGCAGGCTTTCAATGCCTTTCAATTAAATTATAGGACTTTACAACAAGATCCAAACAGTATGCAAGCCATGCAGGAATCAGTAAATTTTGTGGCCTTATATCGGGAGCATTTCCTGAATTTGCCTGTGGTTGTTGGTGCTTCTGGTGCAATTTATGGATTGTTGTTAGCTTTTGGA
>CAJAXK010000057.1 GCA_903946925.1 uncultured Bacteroidales bacterium
CCATTACGGGTAGGCATCGAATATGTAAATTCGATCATGTCTGAATTTCCCTCCGAATTAATTGTTACATTGTCGAGGCTTGCTCCCAGGTTTACCCAAAGATGGAACATTTTTCCTACAATAACCCCTTTTTCAGCAATCAGTGCTTTGGCTTCTGAATTTTTAAGTTTGCTGTACCTGTAACGTGGAGCAATAAAGGCAGGTATGGCCACTATGGGAATGATTCCTAAAGCAATAAACAGTACAAGCACATCTTGTAAAGAGATCAAAAGCAAAATACCAACTACGACGGCAATAATAGCCACAACGAAAAAAAGCATTTTCTTTTCTTTCTTCTCGACTTCAAAATCGGCAGCAATAAACCGAACCCATTCATCCTGCGAATACTGCCAAACGGCAATGCGGCCTTCGCCCATAAGAATTTTGTTGAGTTGTTTGGCTCGCGAACGGTAGATAAATATTACAATCAGGCTCATAATCACAAAGAAGCCTGACAAAAAGCTCATGAAAAACCCACCATCCATACCATCCAATCCTATAATGGAAGGCACGAACATACAAAACACAAACACCACCATTAAAATTAGCCAGATATTAACTACCCGGCGTTGTGAGTTCTTGATAGTGAACTCTTTTCCTGATTCTGGAAATGGCAGTGATGGCTGACCAGGAACAGGGTTTCCGTAAGTTTCAAACGCATTGGCTTGGTGGTGGTTAATAATTTCGCCACAGGCCCCACAAAAGCGGGCATCAGGTTTAATGGCAACGCCACATTTTGTGCAAAAGTTCATGGTACATAGCTTTAAGGTTATAAGATTTTAAACCCGCATTTCCCACAGAATTTCGTTCCAGGTTTTAACGCAGTGCCACATTGTGGGCAAAATTTCGGACCCGAAACGTTTGATTCGGTAGGCAAGCTTCCTTTTTCAGGATTATAAGTTGATTCAGTTGACCTGATAGGTGGAAATTCATGCTTTGAATAAACAGGTTTGCTGGTTCCTGTATTTTTGACAAGCCTACTTTTACGTTTCTTAACAATCATCAACACAACAACCAATAGAAAAAACACAGCCAAACCCACGGCAGCATAAACCGAATATCCTTTCAGTTTATCAAGTAAACCAAAACCAATGCCTGCACTTGTACTTTCATTAGCTGCCGAACGCAATTCATCAAACTCTTTATCGGCTACAATTTGTTTCAATGCTTTGGTAGCGATGTCGAATTCCTGCCCAACAGGCACGGGATAACTTATCCCGCCCAGAATTACATCAGGATTTCCTTCGAAGTTTTTAAGAATGAAACGTCCGTTCAAACCAATATCAATACCAACTTCGGAACGCAACCTAACCATTGCGATTTCTTTATTTCCACCAGTATTTGAAGCGGACAAAAATTCAAATAACTGTCCTGCAACATTTACTTTGCTTGCCGTTTTGAGCACAAGTTTAAGCCCTGAAGTTTGAGCTTCCTCCACCCCTTTGTCAATTATTTTTTCTTTAATGGCTTCGTCGGGTTTTACAGTAAAACACAATACGTTTTCCGACTCCCCGTCAATGCCTTCTGCCACGGACAAACCCAGCGAAATATCAACAAAGTTTTGGTCGTAACTGGATAATTTTGAGCTGCAAACTTCACCAATGGTTCCATCAATAAAATAAATAAAAAACATTGCTTCTATAGGCAAAACAAACTTGCTTCCAAACGGGAAGTAATGAAAACCACTCCCTTTGCCAATTTCCTGACCATTCACTTTCAATTTAAAACCGTCTTTGCCGTCTTTCCCCACTTTTAATTTGTAGTGGTTTTTGATCATCACATTAAACGTATCAACAGTATTTTGAATGGTGTTATCCTTTTTGGAGAATAAGCCTACCTGCGCCACGATGCTAAAAACCCCATTTGGCGGCAGGTCTTTGATAGCCCTGTAACTTATGTCTTGAAATTCTATTTCAAAGTGGCCAGAGTTTTCAAAGTAATTAACCTGGTAACCAGGGCCAAAAGCTGCATTAAAGTTGTACGAATTGAGAGTAGTTAAGCCTTTAGCTTGTTGCATCTGCCTTGCGTATTCATAGTCGAATACAAAATTTTGGGCTGTTGTTTTTATAAACTCCACAGTTTTTACGATATAATTATCGTCCTTATAGCTCACATTCAATACTAAAGGAAGGACCTTTTTACTAAGTATGTCATAGTCGTACCCAAATTTGTAGTCCATTTCGTAAGGAACATCAATGCTCTTTCCCTCACCAGTAAAAGAGGCCTCCATTTTATCACCTTTGTTGTAGGCAACTATTTTCCCGGTAACTTTTGGAAGGCCTTTTTCGGCAAAAAACCTGCCCGATATTTCCAAAGTCAAGTTCCATTGCGTATCAAGTTTTTCTTTTTCATAAATCAGTATAATCCCATTGCCTTTGGCTGCCAAACCATCCGTTCTGAGGTCAAATTTACCTTCGGCCTTGCCAGTAAGAAGCATATAATTGGTTTCCTTGGTTTTTGCGTCCCTGATCTCGATGTCGAGGACAACCTCTATTTCACCTTCGGTATTCAAGGAAAGGGTAAACATTTTATCACCAGTCTCCTTGTAAATAAAACTGCCCGGATCGCTTACAAACTTGAAATGGCATTGGTATTCGTTTGACAAAATCTGTGCATTAGTCAGCAAACTACTGACAACCAATAGAATTGATAGTATTGATTTTTTCATTTCTGCTAATTTTTGGGATTTGTATTATGCTATTATTCATAATAATATTCTTGCAAGCACATTTAAAAAACCAAATCCTTCAAACGTCTCTGATTTATCCCTTTATAGAACCTCACTTTTTCTTTGTGAAAATTTTAGCCGGATTCTACATTTATGAATAAAGGAATATCAAAAAAAAGATGGATTTAAAAGCTAAAGTATGGAATTATGGAACATTAAGGAAGAGTATTGCAAAAAAAATGGCTGCTTTAGCAGCAACCATTTTTTTATGTGATTTCCGGAAAAAATCAAGGCTTTTTCACCACCACAAACCCGGCAGCATTGTTGTCGGCCATAACAAGGTCGAAAGCATCCACAATTCCATCGCCATTTACGTCGGTGGTGAGATATCCTATTGTAAAACCTACGGCAGTGGTTTGTATGGATGTTTGGTCAAGGGCATTTACAGCACCATCCTGATTAACATCCCCACAATAAATTAGAAAAACTGTTCCTTTTTGTTTCAGGTTGTTTCCATAGGCCGCTGTAACAGTTGTACTAAAATTGTAGCTTACTGTACTACCGGCAAAAGAAACCGGTGCTGCCGACCAGGTTTGTATGCTGTTGCGGTGTTTTACCACAATATAATAGTTTGCGCTTAATGTACCTGGTATGCTTAAAGATGCAGTTCCATCGGTATTCAAGTTAGCAATATATGGACCACCGGCAAGTGCATAAGGCGTGGTTGAGTTGTGCAATTCCACAGTAATTTGGTCAGCAATGGTACCTGAATATTGGTTGCCAACCCCATTTTGGGCTTTATTCATTGTACTTCCGGCGGTTACAGGGTACAATCCTTCGAGGAATACGTTAAGGTTAAGCGTTTTGGTAGGTAGGGCTGTAACGGTAATAGTATAATCTTCCACTTCTCCCCATACAGCAGTGCCACAAGGCGAAGTGGCTTCATTGGTATAATGAATCCGAATCCTCATCCTTTTTGAGCCAATAGATGCATTTGCAGGGCAAGCAATTGTTGCCGAAAAAGGTCCAGGGGTTCCTGTAACAACAATTGCCTGATCGTCTGAAAAATCACCATTGCTGTTCCAGTCCACCCAAATACCACAGCGGTCTCCTGTATAAAGTATCCCATTTGAAACAGTAATAGGTACCGATGCCCCTTGTACAATACTTGTTAACAAACTTGTGTAATTAGCATAACCGCCGGATGAACAAGTGCTAGAATTACTAATTGTACCAATCACAACGTCAGAAATATATTCGTCACAAGTAATTCCATTAGCGGAACAATAGCTAACCAATATTTGTCTATTCCCGGCAGGATTGGTAACCGTCGGCGTTTTAGCTGTTCCCACAGTTAACGAGGTGCATTGTGCATCCAAAGAGTTGTTTAAAACAGCACTTTCTGGTACATCATAAGCCAGCCAAAAATAATTTGTCCCACCACTCAAAATCTGGGTTCCTGTAATGGTGAAAGTGCCATTGGGTGAAACAGAAGTGGCTCCAAATTGAGTTGTAGTAGCAAAAGCATTGCTAGTTCCTGTAAAATACAATTTTGAATTTGTAATATCGGTTACAGGACTTGTAGAGCCAGTTGTATTAAAAGTAAATGAAGTAGCACTTAAAGGTGTCAAATCACCATTTGTAACAATTTGGATACTAATAATTTCTTGGTTTACCTGATTTGGGGCAACAGATGAAATATTGTTTTGGGTTACCGTACTCGAAACATAAGTCATTGCCGTTGACGAATAATAGACAAGAGATTCCCAAAGGCCCCTGCCGAAAGTTGCAGCCCTTAACTTGCTTTGTTGAGGATTTGATGCATAATAGATTTCCAATTCGCCTATTTGGACATTAGGTAAACCCGTGTTATAAGCAGCCCAATTATCAGTGCCCTTTTTAAAATATACACCTAATTCGGTTCCAACATACAATTGTACTTCGGAAGCCGATTGTTTGTTTTGCACAATAGTATAAGCCGGAAGCTGCGGTAAACCTGCAGAAATATTTGTCCAAGAAGTGCCAGCGTTTATTGATTGATAAACCGTTGAAGCAGAATAACCACTTAAGGTTACCCAAAGTGTATTTGCATCATTGTTTTTTACAGCAATGTAGGTAATGCTGCCTGAACCTACTGGTAAACTGCCAGTTATAATGGACCAAGAAGCACCTCCATTCGTAGTTTTCCATATTGTTGATTGATCAGCTACATAGATTACTTGTGTATTTGAAGGCGCAATTGCCATTGAACGGATTAAATTTGATGTGTTCATGGTGGAAATTTGTGTCCAGTTAGTTCCCCTGTCAACAGTTTTCCACACATTGGCATATCCGGCATATAATATCATTGGATTGGTAGGATCAATTATGTATGGTGTTACCCATGCACCACTGCCAGCACCGGATGGCTCAATTGCAGAAGAAGAAGCCCAATGATTTGTAGTTATATCAATTTGGCCGTTTGTATAAGTTCCATATTGAATATTTACATTCGTATAGTCAATCAAACATTCCATGCCATCGCCACCTTTCACGTCAGACCAGGTTCCTCCCGAAATAAGTTTGGTGCCGTTATCCTGCAAGCCAGTAATAACCTCATTGGAAACTGTTTGCGAAACACCCAGCTTGTACATCTGACTGATAACCATTCCATTGGTTTTGTCAGTCCAGCTTGTTCCGTTGTTGGTCGAAATATAAACGCCCCCATCGTTACATTCGAATAAATCGCCATTGTTTCTATAATTTAAGCTATGTTTATCGGCGTGAACCGCTTGGGCACCATAACCACCATACCAGTGGTTTACCAAAGCCCAACTTGTTCCACCATTAGTCGAACGCCAGGTATTTACACCACCAACCAAAAGGGTATTAGCATTTGATGGTGAAGCGGCAAGGCTCAAATCGTACCAGCCTTGTCCCCCATCATCACTTCCTGGAATACCATCGTACCATCCCAATAAATTTTTGGTAGTCCCAGCAAAAATTTGCGAATATGAAGAACCACTGTTTATTGATTTATAAATCCCGTAAAGCCCACTAACTGAATTAACGGCCAGTGCATAAACCCAGGTTGGTTGATTTGCCGAAACAGCCAGTTCAATTCTATAGGCATTTGCATCTATAAATGTCTGTGTCCAGGAAGTTCCGCCATTTGTTGACAAATAAATTGATCCACTTGTTGTTGATCCATAAAGAGTATTAAAATCGCCAGGTTTGTATTCCATGTCGATAAAACTGGTAGTTGTCAATTGTGTGCTCCAGGTAGTTCCACCATTTGTGGTTTTATACACGCCGTTTGATGTGGCTGCAATAAGGGTCTGGTTGTTCGATGGATCCAATAGGAGTCTGTAAACCATATTCCAACCCGATAGAGCATAACTTAGCCCTGTAGTATTCCATGTAACACCGCCATCAGTTGACTTTAAAACACCAATACTGTTATTGTCCCAATGATCTTTATCGCCTGTTGCAATATAAATTGTGTTTGATGTAGCGAAATCGGAAGGGATAACAATATCGCTTACAGCCAGAACTCCATTATTGTCGGTTAAACAGGTCCAGCTTGTGCCATTATTTGTTGTAACCCATAAACCGCCTGAAGCAGCTCCAACCCAATAGGTATTTGTGTTTGTTGGGTGATAAGCAATACAATTCAAACGGCCAACCCCGGCGTAACCACCAGTAGAACTGCTTGTGCCCAATGATGACCAACTTGCCGCTGCCGCAGCTTTTGATTGTGGGTTTGTTTTTAAATATCCTTCGTAAATTTCCGCTGCCGTTTTCACTGGGAATTCGCCAGAAGCTGGATCTATTTTACTTTCCATATCGTATTCCCAGCGCTTAAATTGCTTCCAACCAATTGCTTTTTTCTTTACCCCATTTTCAATATAAAAACCTCTTTCAACATTATAAGGTTCCCAATACTGATCAAAAGCAGTTTTATAATCAAAAAAAGTCAATTGGCTTTTCGATTTTTGTTGGGGCAAATTTTTTAGCCAGGCTTGTGAAAACAACATTGATGTTATAAACATCATTACGGATAACAAGTAGATTTTTTTCATTGGTTTCAGGGTGATAAAAAGGGTTAATTATTTGCTTGCTTTTGGATGGAAGGCTTTATTCCCAATTTAACTAATTGGCAATAACGCAATTTTAAAAAACCGCTAAATTATATCATATTGCGATTTATCACAACAGGATAAAATAGTGAAGGCCACCAAGAAAAAGGCAGCCTTCAAACATTAGTAGGTTAAAGTCATTTCACGGCTTTTTCACCATTATGAAAGCAGCTGCGTTATTGTCGGTCAATATCAAATCCAAAGCATCAACCACAGCATCGCCATTCACATCCTGCTCAATATATCCTGAACCAAACGACGAGGATTGGCTTTCGCACGAATCCATATCAAGTATGTTAACAAACCCATCTTGGTTTATATCGCCACCATAAACGACATATTGACCTGCAGCCATAGTTTTCAGGTTGCTTCCGTAAGCCTTGGCAGGGTTATCGAAGTAATAATCAATTGTTGCAGCCGAAAACGAAACAGGGTTTGCCGATGTAGTCTCAATACTGTTCCTGTGTTTTATAGTTATATAATAAGAGCCATTGTAATTTCCTGGAACCGTAATTGTTGCCTGTCCGTTGGTAAGCAGATCAACACTGCTGGCAGTATAAACAATTTGGCTATAGTTGGTTGCACTGTGCAATTCCACATCAATATGGTCGGCGATACCGACACCAAAATGTGGCCCGTTTGCATCCTTTGCCTGTTGCATTGCGTTTGGGCCATCATACAATCCTTCGAGCAAAACTTTGATATTGAGAGTATGTGGAACCGAAGCAACCGCTACCGTAATAAGGTCGGATCCTGAACAAACATTATTACCTGTAACTGTCAAAGTGTAAGTTGTTGTTTCTGTAGGGGAGGCAAGTGGATTTGAAATTGCAGGATTATTTAAACCGGCTGAAGGGGTCCACAAATAAGTGTAAGGAGTGCTTCCACCAGTTGCCGTCCCATTTAATTGAACCGAACTCCCTGGAGACATATTCAAATCTGTTCCGGCATCAACAATCAGTGCATTGGCAACAACCGAAATGTTGGAATTAACATAAAATGAGGTTATTACAGCACCAGAAACATCGCTATATTCGCAGGCGCCAGTTGTTTGTGTGTCCCAGCTCAAGCTTGCCGAAATTCCAGAAATGGCTTTAAACCTATATTGAATCAAGACTCCGTTTCCTAAGTTTGCGGCGGTTGTTGAAGCCCAAGTTAGATAAACTTTGTTGGCTGAACGGTTCACAACAAGCAATCCTCCTGTAAGCGCGGCATTGGGAGATTGATATCCATCAAAAACCATTTTGGTTGTGTCGAAAACCATAGTCAGCGAAATACTTCCTACATTGCTACCGTTTGTAACATTTATTGGCACAAGCAAATTACCTGTACAGGAGTTTGAAATAGTTCCCGAAGTGGTTGTAATGGCTGCCTGTGTAACCGTTAATTGTGAGGTGTTTGAAATTACCGATGGGGTGCAAGTTCCGGAAACCACACATTGGTATAAATAACCATTCATTCCAACAGCCGCAGGATTTATGCCAAGTGAGGCAGAGTTTACACCCGAATAAGGAGATACATTGGTAAGGTTTGACCAATTTGTGCCTCCATTGGTGCTAACCTGCCACTGATAACTTACCGAAGTTCCTGTGGCTGCAACCGAAAAACTTGTACTTCCACCTGCATAAATGCTTTGGTTTACAGGCTGGTTGGTTAGGGCAGGAGGTTGGTTTATGGTAATGTTCCCATTGGTCCAGGTCGAGAAAATAACCAAACCATTGATGTCGCTGTATTCGCAGTTGCCTGTTGTTTGCGTGTCCCAGGTTAAACTGCTTGTTCCGGGTATTCCAGTAAATTTCAACTCAACAAGCAAACCGGCAGTGGCGATTGTCGCTGCCGAGTTATTTGACCATGTAAGATAAACTTTGCCTCCAACAGCGTTTACGTTAATCATGCCACCGGTTATTGCAGCATTCAAATTCTGATAGCCGGTATAAATCAACACCGATGGGTTGTAGTTCAACGCAAGCGAAAAGGAAGCTACACCAATAAAATCGGTTACATTTATGGGAACAATAACTTGTCCGGGACATACAGTTGCCGTTCCGCAGGTGGTGAGAATATTGGGTAAAACTGTAAGAACCGCTGGGTTGGAATATACAATTGGGGTACATGTTCCACTAATTTTGCATCGGTATTGGTAAGTGCTTATCGAAAGCTGGGCATTTGTTATGCCAAGAGTAGCTGTGGTAACATTGGAATACGTGGCTGTATTGCTCAAATCGGTAAAAGTTGAACCACCGTCGGAGCTAACCTGCCAAAGATATCCAATCCCCGATGCCGTTGCAGTAACACTAAAACTGGTATTCTGCCCTTTTGCTATTATTTTATCGGTTGGATGTGCGGTAACTACTGGTACGCCATAAATGGTTTCATTTCCATTAACAAAATCTGTTGCTATTGCTAACCCATTGCTATCGGAATATTCGCAGTTGCCCGAGGTTGCCAGATCCCATGTAAGTCCGCTTGAGCCTGTGGCAGCGGTAAACAGTAGTTTTACCAAAGTATCGTTAGTAAATGTTGCTGAGGCTGTCGCTGACCAGGTCATATAAACCATACCATTATTGGCATTCGCAACAAAATTGCCTCCCGACAAGGCTCCGTTCAGGTTTTGAAATCCTGTATAGGTAAGCACGCTTGGGTTATAGGCAAATGCCAGCGAAAAAGAAGCAACACCTGTAAAATTGGTAACCTTAACCGGAACAACAATATTTCCAGGACAAAAACTACCTGTTGGCAAAGTGCTTGTTATTGGGTTTACGACAGAAAGTGTAACCATATTTGAATAAATCACAGGAGTACAAGTTCCGGTGAGCCGGCACTTGTATTTGTATCCGTTATAACCTAACAAGCAGTTGGTAATGCCCAAAGTTGGGGTGGTAACACCCGTATAGGTTGCATTGTTGGCTAAATCGGCCCATGTATTCCCTCCATTGGTGCTGTATTGCCAAAGATACGCTATGGATGTTCCTGTGGCGGAAACGCTGAACGAGGTATTTTGTCCAACCAAAACCGATTTATCCAAAGGCTCTGCACCTATAATTGGCGGCTGGTTTATGGTTTCAGTTCCATTAACGAAAGTGGCTGCAAGGGCAACGCCGTTTACATCGCTGTATTCGCAGTTTCCCGGCGTCTGTGTGTCCCAAACAAGCGAAGTGATACTTGGCAAAGCATTGAACCTTAATTCAACCAATGTGCCGTTTCCAAGGTTAGCGGCGGTTGTCCTGGCCCAGCCTATCACGACCTGGTTGCCGGAAGAATAAATTGTCATCAGCCCCCCGTTCAATTCAGGGTTTAGGTTCTGGTAACCTGAATAGGTCAATTTGGTGTTGTCGAAATTCAGCAGCAGCGAAATAGCACCGATACCATTGCAATTGGCAACAGTTATAGGAACCACAATTTCGCCCGGACAGCTTGTGACCGATCCTGCGGTTGTGCTTATCGTTTGGGCATTAATGAAACCCGCCCAAATTATCAGCAACAGCAGTGGTATTCGATGTAAAATCAGAGTTTTCATAACGAAATGATTTTTAGTTTGATACCACTACCTTTATCATGTCGGAACTGTATTGTCCGTTGCTGGTGATTTCTATTTTTAATAAATATATGCCTGGTTTGAGGTTTGAAGCATCTAAAGCAACTTTATGGTTTCCTGAAGCAAGCTCAGTATTTTTGAGGTCTTTAACAAATGTACCGGCACTGTTTAACAGGGAAATATGAACATTTCCTTCTTTTTCGAGTGAAAATTCGATTACCGATTTAAGGGTAATCGGGTTAGGATATACTGATAATCCAACAAGTTTGCTGCCATCGTCAATCCCTATTGCTTTGGCATTGATGGTAGGTATTGAAACTATTTGCCAATTGTTTGGAGTTGCCAAGCCGTCAGCAAACTCACAATCCTCATACATTTCCAATTCAATACCAACATTTAGGTTCGAAAGGTCTTTAGCTTTCATCCGGAGTATTACCACAATTTCGTCATCGTTTACATCCAATGTATTCCTGTCGCACCATCCCATTTTAAATAATCCATCCACAGCAGTCCACGAAAAATCATTGTAACCATTAGCTAGTTTAGCCCCGACAATTTCGAGATATTGTTCAGGATAATAGAACCCTAAGGATATGGCACCAACCTGCATTCCAGTTTTCAGCCTTACCGGAAATTCAAATTCTGTATTCGATTCCACTTGCAACGTACCTTCGAGAACCAATCCTGATGATAGTGCACTTTTTGAGGCCGGGGCATACGATGCATTTACATCGCCAAAGCAAAGCACTTCGATATTTCCGGTAACGTTGCTTCCGTTTATAATCACAGTATCGTAATTGTAGAGGTAATCGCCGGCTGGGAAAGTACTGATTTGGTTTGCAAAACGTTTCAACACCAAAAGGGCATCGGTACCGTTCACGCTGTGGCTGAAGTTAACATCTGCAGCAGCCAGTTTTATTCCTGAAATCGGGATTGTTTGAGCAAAATGGTTCAGTATTGCCAAAGCGTCAGTTGAGTTTACACCACCCCATACAGTAGGTGTTACCGTCATTTTGTAATTACCCGAAGCCATGGAAGGCAAGGTATAAACACCTGAACCATTTGCTGTGGTGGAATTGATAGTTGCATTGCCAAAATCTTTGACCACCAAGCCGGCATTCATCATTGGGTAAGCACTGGCACTGGAATATTTTACCGTTCCACCCATTATTGTGGCAGAAGTAAAAAGTGAAGGCACTTGTGCGAAAGGACCAATATAAACCCTTCCTTTTGCGGCATTATCTGATTTGTCGTAAATCCGGTACATTGCCATGGTGGAGTCACCGGTTCCCCAAAAGTTGTAACGCGCGTCTATAGTGTTGGCCGTATTGTTGTACAGGTCGTAAGAACCATAATTGTTCAGGAAGTTGTTGGTGTAAGCCGAGGTGTTTCCCAAGGTTGGTGTACTGCTTCCATCCAAATAAATCCCATAAGCGGTGTTGTAATCAAAAGTAGAATTCCTAATTGCCGGGGAAGAATTCACAATATTTAAACCGTTACCGACTGCTTGATTAATGTTACAATATTGAATGGTTGGCTGTGTGGTATTTTCGGCAAGCACATTGTAAATATTCCCTTTTCTTATGTTGCTGTATTTTAGGGAACTAACAGCACCACCATAATCACTCAGATCGTGAAAATAGATTCCATTCCAATCCCCGGCAATACCGGTGTACGGTGCGTAGGTAATTGTACTATCGGCTTTTCCAACCGACCATAATTCGCCTCCATAAGGATATCCGGCAGCATAGCCAACCTGTATATTTTTTCCTGATGCGAAATTTAAAGTATTGCCAGGTTCAACGGTTAGCCTACACACCGAATAATATTTCCCAATGGTAATATTTCCCAACACCAGATAATCGGCATTATCCTTCAATAAAGTCCTGTTTTCGGAATAGGTTCCGCCCGACAAGGCCAACATATTCAGAACATTTCCCGAAAAAGTATTGTACTTGTGGTAAGGTGCCGATGTCCAATCGAGGAAATTTACAGGATATCTGCCATTGTTGCTAAACGTACAATTGGTAAAAGACCCGCTACTTGCATTGTATCTAAGTCCATCGGTAACGGCGTTGGAGAAGGTACAATTGTCTAAAGTTACACTGCTGGTATTTTCGCAAAGTATATTGTAGGCATTCGCTTTTTGAACTATGCAATATTTCAATTGATTGGTGGCTCCACTAAAATCGCTAAAATCGTGAAAGTATATACCGTTCCAATCCCCGGCAATTCCACTGTAGGGTGTAAATGTTATAATGCTGTCAGCCTTCCCAATAGCGTACAATTCGCCTCCGAAAGGATAACCATCAGGATAGCCAACCTGAATTTTTTTACCTGGTGCAAACGAAAGTGTTAAGCCCGGTTCAATGGTTAACCGACAGAAAGTATAGTATTTACCAACCATGATGTTATCTAAGATATGGTATCCGATACCATCATTCTGAAGGGTGCGGCTATCAGTCATACTTCCACCACTAAAACCAATCATATTGATTCCGTTTCCCGAATAGGTGTTGCCACTCAAAACCGGAAATGTGTGTACTTCAGAAAAATAAAGGGGATACCTTCCGTTATTTGCAACTGTAGAATTTGTAAGGGCATTGTAAGCTCCGTAAAATTTAATCCCATCCTGAACAGCATTCCTTATGGTGCAATGGTTAATGCTTGGTTGATTTGTATTTTCTATATACAAATTGTATGCGTTGGCTTTTTCTACCACGCAATAGTACAGAACAGATGTTGAGGTGTAAGAATCGCTCAGATCATTAAAATACAGTCCTTCCCAACCTCCTGCCGTACCATTGAACGAAGTAAAAGTTATCAAACTATCGGCACCGCCAATGGCATACAATTCGCCGCTGTAAGGATAACCCGCATAGAAACCTATTTGTATATTTTTTCCCGCAAGCATTTTTATAGTGTTTCCTGGCTCAATCGTGAGGCGGCAAGAAGAGTAGTATTTCCCAACCCTTAAGTTGTTTGTTATGATTATGGGAAATGAAAGGGAATTCCAACGGTAGTTACTCTCCACGTCGCCTCCCGGCAAACAAACACCGTTGTAGGTGTTGTTTGTTAAGGTAAGTGTTCCAAGATGCTCGGTGAGCGTAATACTTACTGTTGGATAAAATAAGGCATACAGGTTATTGGAAATGGTAGTGTTACTATAATTAGGCAACGAAGTGGCAGACGAAAGATAAACTCCTGCGTTTGTATTGTTGGTAATCGTACTGTTTATCAATGAAGGATTTGAGTTGTAAAGATACAAACCGTTTCCTGTACCGTTTTGTATTTTTGAGTTCTGGATTACAAGATTAGATGTCTCCAGGCGTATTCCTGTACCTTCGGCCCGGTTTATGTTGCAGTTCGACAAAAGAGGTTCGTTTGTTTGGTCGCAAAACAAGTTGGCATCATTAGATCCAAACCCTGCATTGGAAATTACTGTGTAATTAAATTGGGAAGAAACGCTTACATCGCTCTCGGGCGCAAAATAAATTCCATCCCATTTCCCAACTTCGCTGTTGTAGCTCAGGAATTTAACTGAATCAACCGCTGTGCCATTACAAACTACATTGGCTTGACCAACATTAAGTCCTGTTTCGGGCAGGAATAAAATGGTGGATCCGGCTTGGAAGGTATGCGTTCCACCGGTAAACGAAATATCTGATGTGGCCCAATAAGGACTAGCCGCTTTTGTAAACGTAAGCGTGGAGTTGAGGTTTCCGCTAAGCTGTGTGCCCTGAGTGGTCAATTTCATTTCGTTAAACGTTGAGTTAAACGTAGTTGAACCAGTCAAAATAGCGGCATATTGAAGGTATTGCTTGGTAATGCCTAAAATTATGGGCGATGCCGTAACCAAAGAAGTCCAGTTACCCCAAATCCCATCGCTGCCAGCGGTGCGATACGTTACCTGTAAATTTGCCGGGGCAGTAAACGCTTTTTTGAAGGCTATAGAATCAATAATCCTTTCGCCTCCAAGCTCAAAAAATGGATTGGAGACAAAAACCCCATGGTTTACAAAATTGGAAGTCATTGCTAAATTTGCATACCTACAGTTAAAAATGGGGGTGCCCGAAAGGTTGGCCCCACCAGCATAATATAATTGTCCGTTTCCGCTAAAAGCTGAACCATCTTTGGTATAATCGTACAACACATTGGCGGATGTTGACCACGCCAGGGAAACGGCATCGGCATTGGCAAAATAAACAGTGTTACTCAGTGTTGCTCCAACAGCACCGGCCATAACCGTTATCAAGCCATTTGTAACTACCGACGAATGGTTGCTTATGGCCACAGGCAAGTTTGTTCCTGTACTCCACGCGCCCGTTGAACCATCCAAACCTGGCGTAGCAATATACACCGTATTTACTTTTGTGCCTGAGTTGTTGTAACCGCCAAGCACATAAAGTTTACTGTTGTAGGTTAAGGCACTATGTCGGTTACAAGCTGTTGGCAGACTTGTTCCGGAAACAAAAGCCGATAGTGTGTTCAGCGCATTAACTTTTGCATAATAAACTGTGTTCAAAGCCGTGTTCTCTGTCAATGAACTTGAACCTCCAATCACATAAATGGCTCCCATCATGTACGTTGCGGTATGCCCCCAAAGGTTTACGGGAAGTGTTACGGATGAGGTTTGCCATGCCCCTATTGTACCATCGGTATTAATTGCCGCATAGTAAATGGTATTAAATACCTGTGTATCGTTTTTCCCACCAATTACATAAATTGTGTTGGTTCCAATTACTACCGCTGGATCGCGCAAAGCAGTTGGCAGGGCATTTAGTGCCGTCCAACCTGTAATTCCTCCCGACTGTATGGTTGCAACATAAACCGTGTTTACATAGCTGGTATTGTTAAAACCCCCAACCATGTACACATACCTGTCGTTCCATGAAACGGTTTTATGCCCGGCCAAAGTTTGGGGCAAAACCGTAGCGGTAAGCCAACTACCGACATCGGTAGCTGAATTTTGAAGGTAAACATTGTCGCTTGCAGCCACAACGTTGTTAAACACGCCTTTGTTAAAATCGGCATTCAGGGTTTGTGTAAAATTAACCTGAGCCATAAGGCTCGTAATTCCCATTGCTAAAATGGAAACAAATCCCATGAAAAGAGTTTTTAGCGTAAGCCGGTTAGTCGTAAAACGTAAATTGTTTTTCATATTGCTGGTTTTTGATTAGGTTTCTGGAAATAAAGTCAAGGTTTGGAAGTAAAGTATGGAGTTGAACGATTCGCACAAGACAAAAAAGAATGGAACCTGCAGCGATTAAAAAGAATTCAAAAGCTTGAATGGCACAGTGTTCTGAATGGTTCCCCAATAGTATTACAAAATTGAACCGAAGTTAAACAATCTGCAATAGCCTAATCAGGTCATTTTGCGTTGTTGATACGCGCTCTCAGAATAAGGAATTTTTGCACCAATTAAGTTTTTGGAGAAATGTTTGCCAAGCTGGCAGGGGATTGAAAAAAGCTTATCTGAATATTAGAGTCTGCTTAACTAAAAGAGGGATTGGCAATCAATAAAACACATACAGAAAAAGACCGGTATGAACTGTAGGTATAATAAAACCAGGTCTAATGATTTACACAGATCGAAAGGCAATGGCATTGAGGCTGCAAGACTTTGGTTTTTGATGTAGATGTGGTATTTTATTCTAAGCCAATCCAGGATAAATAAAAATAAAAATGCTACCTCCAAAAACAAAAAATGATGTCAAAATTTTGGGATCAATATCTTAAAGCAATACATAGAAAGCATATCAGAATCTATTGTTTTCGGAGGTAGCCTTTTGTTGTGCAAACATGAGGGAATGTAAATAATACTGCAATAGCCTAATCAGGTCATTTTTGTGTGCTAAACAAATAAGACCAATCGTAACGGATTTAATGAAATTAACAGACGGGAAACCGAATACGGAAAACGGGGTAAAAGGGAATTTGCAGTAAATATTCTGTTAAAAAAGTTTCATTCGTAGATAAGTTGGTTGAATGTTAGCTGTTAAGCATAAAAATCTCAGATGGGAATTCCGGACTCCCGGAAATCTTATTCAACACACGAAATGAATAGCCGGAACAGTTGCTTATGGCAAAATTACCGTTACAAACGCAGCTGCATTGTTATCCAAAAGTATCATATCCAGGGCATCCACAATTCCATCGCCATTTATGTCCTCCGAAATATAATCTATGCCAAAAGAGTCTGCATGGTTTTTAACATCCAGCATATCAAGAGCATTTACAACACCATCCTGATTGGAATCTCCGCCAAATAGAGCATACTGCCCATCGGCAAGTAGTTTCAAGTTGTTTCCAAAAACCAATTCCGGCTGTGTAAAACTGTAATTTATAGTGCTTGCAGCAAAGGAAACAGGCAGTTTGGTGGTTACCGATACACTGTTGCGGTGTTTTACCGTAACATAAAATGAACCGCTATGTGTAGCAGGAATACTAATTGAAGCTGACCCGTTGGTAAGGAGGTTTACATTATTGTCGGTGTAAGCAACAGTATTGTAATTTGAGTTTTGGTGAAGCTCAATTGACAACTTGTCGGCAATATTACCTGTAAACTGATCCCCCGAACCGCTCTGCGCTTTGTTCATCTGGCCTCCACCTGCATAAAGTCCTTCGAGATAGAGATTTAGGTTCAGAATTTTGTTAACCAATGCCTGTAAACCAGTAAATGTACCGAAGGTGGTAAGACCGGTAGCGGCAAACTGGTGGAGGTTGGAGTTTACTGGTGTAAAATATACAGCAGGCACTGGCAAAACCTGGGCTCCACTGATACTGTTTTCATCGCCTACAACATCGGAATCAACATATTGGAAAACAGCATTGCATTGTGGATTTGTGATTCCATTCTGTCTTAATTCCCAGTACCTGCTTAAGTAATTTCCTGATGAACCGGGAAAAGCGGAATTTGCGAGTTTCACGCCTAAATAATTTTCTGAGCTAAAAGTACCTCCAGCAAAAGTTATAGTTACAGGCGTATAATCGGGTGTTCCGGAATTATCGCCCACGGGAAAAGTGAAAGTACCAACACCTGAAAAACTTTTTCGCAATTCGCCGGTACCAGTGGCAACAACCATTGCAGAAGAAGATGGCGTTCCGGAAACCGAAGCAGTGCTACCCAGTATAAGGTTATTTGATCCAAGCCTGATATGGCCGCCTTGAAGAGAAAGCGCAGTATTTACAGCAGTATTCCCATTGAGGTCGATTCCTGCCGGATTATTCACAACCAATGTGCCAATTGTATTTTGGCCGGTAGCACTTTGGGCAGTTGTTCCAGAAAACTCAATTGTACCATTGCCCAAATTTCCGAAAGGATTTTGGTTGACAAGATTTTTCTTGAGGATAAGGGTGCCATCCACAGTAAGCCCGCCTCCATTTTGAACGGCCAGGTTTTGCAATGAAGTTACAACGGTTCCAGAACTTATTTTGATATTCGTCCCGCTCAAAACAGTGTTCTGTGAAATTACCGGATCAAACAGAAGGTTTGTGGCAAGGATAACTACTACAACTATTGCCAATTTATCGGGAAACAATTTAAGAAACAACATACTTTTCTGTTATAATTTTATTAAAAAGCCCTGATTGCACGTACGAGTGATCCATCATGCTTATAGCCATCTCCTGTATAATTTAAATAAAAGATATGGAAATATGCACGTTGAGAATTTAACTGAGACGAACTCCAGTACATAGCACTTCCAAAACCTCCGATTGCAGTTCTTTGTTGATACATCTGAAGTAGTTCATTTAATGAAGGTAAAAACCAATCATTATATCCATTCAATACTAGCTCATCACAAACTCGGGCGGCAGTTCCAGCTTCAGCGCATCCGGCCAAAATTGCATTCGTATTAGCTTGCCCTGTGCCAAAAGCTGGGGAGGTTCCAATTGAAGTATTTGTACAACCCCAGGGTACATATACTGCAGTTTGATCGGTTGTAGCTGAAATAAGTCCGTGCTGGCCTGTGCCATCGATATAAAAGATTATTCCTCCTTGGTAACTCTGTCCAATTGCAAGTGCTACATTGGTGCTAAAAGTTACTTCGTTGCCATAAGCCGTACCTGAGCTGTTTGTGGCATAAGCTCTGACATAGTAGGGTGTATTTGGTGTAAGACCACTAAGTTGGCTTACAAATGCACCTGTTCCGCTTCCATCCGAGGTATGACTCTCAGTTATAGTAGGATTTGCAGTAGTACTCCAACAAACTCCCCGAGCGGTAACAGATCCGCCACCGTCTGAAGTTATGTTCCCACCACCGGTGGCGTTGGTTTGACCTGTGTTTGTAATAGTTGAAGTGGTAACAGTAGGGATTGTGGATGAGCTACCGGCATCTTTTAAACAACGGACCGCGATGCCATACGATTTAGAATGGTACGTTAAATTGCAGTAAATAAAATAGGAATAAAGGAATAAACCGTCGGAAACATTGCTTTGTGTGCTTGACCATAACAAAGCTTCCTGCCCGCGACCGATAAGGTTTGCAAATTCATTATGAATGGCTCCGGCAGCATGTATTTTTAAATCAGAGTTCCACGAACCGCTCCAGTTTGTCCAGCCCCCATTAGCGTCAACATTGAACCATTCTTGATAAGTTGGAATGCGCCATCCGGAACCTAACTCTAAAGAGCAGGGGTCATTGGCTGCAATCCAATTAGAAGGTTCTTCTATCCAAGTTATCCAAGTTGTGTTGGGTGTACGCGTTGTACCATCATGTTTAAACCCTTGTATTCTGTTAAATTGCCAGTACCAGCCTGCAGATTCTTCGGATACATCGCTAACGTATGTTGCCTGGTGATCGGCACCAAGGTTACTGGTTATCCAACATTTAGTTGGTTCCCCGAGTATGCCCGTAACCGTACCATAAGCTACGGTTTTTGTAACAGGTGCGACTGATCCGGTTACATGATTGATGGTGAGTGTATTGCCGCAAGCAAATGCACATGCTGAAGTGGTTTGCATGAGTGTAACAGGAGTAGAATTGCCACAGGCACTATAAGCCCAAGCATATCTTGTGTATACCGTATTACAGATTAGGGATGTTTCGGTTTTGGTTGTGGTTGTGGTCATATCTATAGCCGAACTATAATCATTGCTGGTATTCCATTTGTAACCAGTGGCTCCTGAAACTACATTCCAGTTCCAGACAACCTGAGTTGCTGACGGCACATGGGTTCCGGCAGGTGGGGTTGCAGGTGGATTTAAGGATGTGGTTTGGGTAAGTGTGATGGGAGTAGAATTGACACAGGCACTGTAAGCCCAGACATATCTGGTATATGCTGTATTGCAGATTAGGGATGTTTCCGTTTTGGTTAGGGCAGTAGCCATATCGGTGGCCGAAGCATAATCATTGGTGGTATTCCATTTATAACCTGTTGCACCTGCAACAACATTCCAGTTCCATACAATTTGGGTTGCAGATGGAACATGTGTTCCGGCTGTGGGTGTTGCTGGCGGATTTAAAGAGGTGGTTTGGGTAAGAGTAACTGCTGTAGAATTTCCGCAAGCACTATATGCCCAGGCATATCTTGTATAAGCCGTGTTGCAGATTAACGATGTTTCCGTTTTTGTTAGGGCAGTAGCCATATCGGTGGCCGAAGAATAATCATTGGTGGTATTCCATTTATATCCTGTTGCCCCTGTAACTACATTCCAGTTCCAAACTATTTGGGTTGCTGATGAAATATGTGTGCCAGTAGTTGGTGTTGCTGGAGGGTTTAAAGAAGTGGTTTGGTTAAGGTTTACTGGCGAAGAATTGCCGCAGACACTATAAGCCCAGGCATATCTGGTATATGCCGTATTACAGATTAAGGAAGTTTCCGTTTTGGTTAGGGCGGTGGCCATGTCGGTGGCCGAAGCATAGTCATTGGTGGTATTCCATTTGTATCCTGTTGCCCCTGCAACTGCATTCCAGTTCCAAACTATTTGGGTTGCTGATGGAATATGTGTGCCAGTAGTTGGTGTTGCTGG
The DNA here is from genome assembly GCA_903946925.1 of uncultured Bacteroidales bacterium. Taxonomy (GTDB): domain Bacteria; phylum Bacteroidota; class Bacteroidia; order Bacteroidales; family UBA4417; genus UBA4417. The sequence continues at coordinate 20,337 of CAJAXK010000057.1, forward strand.
TGGGTTTAAAGAGGTAGTTTGAGATAAGGTAACAGGATCTGATAAACCACAGTCGCCATAAGCCCATACATAACGTGTGTATGTTGTATTGCAAGTAAGCCCGAACTCTTGATTCATGGTACTTGTTCCCAAATCGGTAGCTGATCCATAATCATTCGAGGTATTCCATTTGTAACCAGTTGCACCTAAAGCCGCATTCCAATTCCAAGTAATCATCTGTGGCATTGAGAAATGAGTGCCAGAGGTTGGGGATGCTGGTGGGTTTTCTGGTGTGCTCTGGGTCAGTAGCTCTGGTGTGGAATTGCCACATGCGCTGTAAGCCCATACATAACGTGTGTAGGGAGTATTGCAGGTAAGGCCAAACTCTTGGTTCGTGGTGTTTGTCCCCATGTCGGTAGCCGATGTGTAATCATTAGTGGTATTCCATTTATAACCTGTGGCACCCGAAACTGTGCTCCAGTTCCACATAATCATTTGTGGCATGGCTATATGGCTTCCTTGGGTTGGGGCAAACAAAACATCACCTGCGGTAGTATGTGTTAAAACTGTTGCGGTTGAAGCTCCGCAGGAACTAAAAGCCCAAATATATCTTGTGTAAGGTGTTAAGCAATCAAGATTTGTTTCTGTATAAAAAGTACTTGTCCCAACATCAAATGCGGTTGATATATCATTTGTAGTGTTCCATTTGTATCCTAATGCATTTGTAACCATATTCCAATTCCACTCAATTTGAGATGAGGTAGCTGTATGGCTTCCTGATGTAGGAGATAAAGGTCCCAAGCAGTTAGCACTTAATGTGTACCATTCGCCCGAAATAAACAACGATAAAGCACCGGTCCCATTTGCACAATCGGTACAATAAACCATCAACCCATCAGCAGGATTTGGTATAGCACCCATTTCTGCCCTTGTCATCCGAGGGATCAACAAACCTTTGTTAGTGGATTTAACATCCAGCATTGCTGAATTGTCGGGATTAGTACCATCAATATTTATGGAAACCTGTGAAAAGAGCACGCCATTGATGAACAAAATCAGTATCAGGGAAAAAAGATTTTTCTTCATAGTACTATCATTAAAAAAGTTGGGGATGTGGAAGTAAAAGTAGAACAGTTGAAAGTCTATCACAATAGCCCAATCGGGTCATTTTTATACTTAAACCAATTTATCTTTATATGCTTTTACCACAACTTGTGCCCTTGAGTGAACATGTAATTTTTCGTAAATATTTTTAATATGATTGCGCACGGTTTGCACGCTTATAAACAAAGCACCCGCAATAATTTCATTCGTCATCCCTTGTGCAATAAGCACAAGTATTTCCTTTTCGCGAACAGTAAGATTAGATGAAGTGCCTGGATTTGCTAACTGAGGTTTCAAAAATGCCATCACCTGCTTGGCTACCATGGGCGTGAGGGCAGCACCTCCTTCATAAACCTGCTGTATAGATTCAAGTATTTTACTTGGGCTTGATTTTTTGAGAATATAACCATCAGCTCCATTTTTAATGGCTTCGAAAATATGATATTCGTCTTCGTTTATAGTAAGCATCACAATTTTCTGAGTGCGGCTTTTTTGCTTGAACAAATTGATTGCTTCCAATCCCGATAAGCCTGGTAAATTGATATCCAATAACATAACATCAGTTTCGGTATAATCCGCTAAGGCTTCTTCAACCGATGGGTACGACCATGAAACTGTATAATCAGTAAAGGACGAAATAAGATACACTAGGCTCTGCCTGAACTCTGTGTGATCTTCAACTATCCCAATTGAAATTGCCATGTTATTTTTTTTGTAAAAGTAATGCCGAAAAAAGGTGTGGTCAATAGCCTTAAAAGGTCATATTTTGAAATGCAGCCTAATTTCAACCCCACTATTTTGGGCAGGTAGTATTGAAAAATTAATGCCCGATTCCTGTGCCCTTCTCCGCATGTTTACCAATCCGTTGCCATGCGATCCTTTTTTTAAGGCTGCGTTTTCGCTCATACCTACACCATCGTCGGTAAGTAAAATAGTACAATGGTTATCAATAAGTTCAGCTTTAAACGCCACATTTTTGGCTCCCGAATGGCGGATAATATTGTGCAAACCTTCTTTCAATATCAAAAAAGCATCGTTCCTGATTTTTTCTTTAAGTACAATAGGTTCATCAGGGATATCAAGGCTTGACCGGAAATTTATGTTGTTATCGGTAAGTATTTCGAACATATAATTGTTCGTTTTCGATACAAGGCTCTGCAAGGTATCGTTCCTGGGCGAGGTCATCCAAATAATATCACTTATGGATTGTAGCGCCGACTGGTTAAGTGCCGCTATTTTTGCCGAAAGTTTTTTAAAATCGTGTCTTTCGGGTTCGTTCATGCCCTTAAGGGTTTCGGCATAAATGGAAATGCTGCCAAGGGTGGAAGCAAGGTCATCGTGCAGGTCGCGCGACAGTTTTTCGCGCAATTCATGCTTTTCTTTTTGTGCCAACCTTCGCATCAATATCCTTCCGATAAACAAATGCAGCATTACAAGCAGGCCTATAGCGATAGAAGGCGCGATAAAAAACAACACCGAAGGCCATTCGAATAATAAAAACTGGTTTGTAAAAATAAAAATTATAAAAATAAAACCTGTTGCTAACCAAGTGTTTACTGCAAAATTCCACTTGCTTTGATGTAGTTTCAGATTATAAAAAACAATCAACAATAGGATGAGGATATACTTCACTATCTCCGGTTGATTTTCTTGATCAATGAAAAAATGCACAAAACGTTTCCTGCTTTGCTCATATAGGGCGGCAAGCCCTTCCAACTCATAAATTTCCTTTATGTTGCCAGCAACCAAATTATATAACCTAAGTGTGTCATCTGATGAAGGGAATTTAACCAACGCATAATAGTTTGCTCCTTTTTCTATACCAAAAATCATTTCCTTTGCCGAAATAGATGCATAGCCGTTGCCTCCGTTTATTTCGCGGTAACCAGCTAAAACGCCCTTTTTGCTTATTTCAAGAGTTTTATATAGCCATACTTTTGCCCCAATAGCATCTTTGTTCGACAAAACCCCATAAAGTTTTAATTTAACAAAACTCTTTTTTTCAGTAATGTTCAAAAACAAACTGCTGTTCCCATTTATATAATTGGCAACATATAAATCAGGGTCTCCATCGTTATCCACATCGCCAGTGGCGCAACCGGTACAATAGCCGCTCAATTCGGCACCAAATTGCGAGGTAACATCCTGAAAACACTTGCCGCCCATGTTTTTATACAATACGTTGTCGCCTACATTTGTGATATACAAATCCTGAAAACCATCCAAATCAAAATCGGCAAAAACTGCACCATTGGTCATAAAGTTTTCATTATCAAAATATTCATTGGTTTTATCCGTAAATATCCCATCGCCATTGTTCAAATACAGTTTGTTCGGAATATTTCTGTTTGCTATAAAAAGATCGGTGAAACCATCGTTGTTAATATCTGCAAAAGCCACAGCATTGCTTTTTGATGGCGTTGCTTTGGAAATATCGGTCAATTTGGTAATATCGCGGAAATATATATGTCCATTTTGGGTCGCATTTATATATAACTTATTTGTTGGATACCAAAAGGATACACACAAATCGGGTAAACCATCGTTGTTTACATCGGCAAAGGAAGCACACATGCCGCCACCAACCGAACTTAGTCCTGAAGTTTTAGTAATATCAGTAAAATGGCCGGTTCCGTTATTTTCGTATAGCCTGTTAGTGCCCTGCTCGTTGGCAACAAACATATCGAGATCAACATCTATATCAACATCGGCAAATACTACCGAATTGGAACGCTTCATATTTTCACAAGCACGATATTTTTGCTCCGATACATTCCTAAAATATCCCCTGCCATTGTTAATCAGCATTTTATTCAGGCTGTTGAGATAACACAGATAAATGTCCTGATCGCCATCGTTATCCAAATCAGCAACGCTTATGCCTAATTTAAGCTCATTTTGCGCTTTGTTGTTCCGTGGGCTGATAACCCCGTTTGCATTCCTTTTCACGGATTCCTCAGCAAAACCAAATTCGCCAGTTAACTTGTTCGATTCAGCTAGATTATTGATATACAATCTATTTTGCTCATAAATCCTAACTGCATATATATCTGTTTTGCTGTCGCCATTAAAATCGGCCATGGCTACACCGTACTCATCGTCGGTATTTATACCGTATGTAATAAGTTTATGCGTCGAAAAACCTTCATTTCCCTGAGTGTCATCAGCATAATTGTGTTTTCCACTAAAAAGCATGCTTCCATTGCGCCCCACAATCCAAATATCGTTGTATCCAGTTCCGTTTATATCAATCAGATCATCGGTACAGGTGGTTTTTATGCGTTTCAATTTCCCGTTCCGAAAGCTTAAAACCAATCCCTTTTCACCACAAAAAAGTAGGGTGCGATCCTTCAACAATATCATCCTGCTTACCTTCGAAAAGTCAGTACTGCCGCAAATATATTTTATCCCTGTTGGCGATATGCTGTACAAACTATCCTCTGATAGGAAAAAACCATCGTTCATATCGGCAAAACAAAAATCTTTCACTACTTTATTGTAAGGCAGTCTTTTATAAATGCCATTGCTGTAAAGCATAAGCTCGCCCAAGCCAGAAAGTGCCCAAAAACTTGAACAATCCTTACTGTATAATTTCGATATGCTTGAATTTGTTGGAGCAGGAGGCAATATTTTGAAAAGACCCTTTTCGTAAACTGCAATATCAGCAAAACCGGCAAATACGGCAGAGTGTGCTGAGGTAAAATACATGCTACTTATAATGTTTGCAAAAGGCGAACGTATATTTTCGGTAATACCGTCGTGGGAATGATACAGAACAGAAATGCTGGTTATCTGGTTTATTGTAAACCAAATATCGTTTGTAGATAATGCGTAAAACAAAGAAATTTTTCCATCAGTAGGAAAATCCAGTTTGGTTGTCTTATTATCTTTGAAAGAAAAAATTTTATTGGTAAGGAAAAAAACTTCCTGTTGCTGTGTTTGGGTAATTTTAATGATATCGGCTTTTGTGCCTGAATTTATTTTCTTGAATATCAATGGCTGACAAACACTATCAGCACCAATTACAAATAGTGCTAAAATTATACGCAAACGAAAATTACCGAAAAACGAATTCAAGGCTTGGCTTTTTGCAGATATGCAAATCTACAAAACAAAAATATATAAAAATATGGATGTGTGTTCTTTAAGCCAGGCTTTCATCCATTAATAAAAACATACAAACACAGTTTACTACTCTTCGAACGCCGGCTTAATAACTATTCCATCATAGCGTTTTTCTACATCTCCACGATATGTAATTATGAGGAACGGACTTCCATCTTCGTTAAATGTAACCCAATCGCCTTCGCGGCTACCGTTTATATAATTGCCTTGATCTTTAAGTTTGCCTATTGGCCAATACCAGTTTATTTTTCCGTTAAGGTTATCGTCAATATATTCGCCTTCAAATTTCAGTGTACCATCGGCATAATACGATTTCCATTTGCCAAAACGCGCGCCTGCTTTGTAGCTTCCAAGTTCGCGGTAATTGCCAAAATCGAATACCCAATCACCTTCTTCCAAACCTTCAACAAACTGTCCCTTAACTATTTGCCTAGCTGTTTCGTCGTGTTCTTCATATTCGCCATCTTCCATACCGGCGATATACGATTGCACACGCCTTATGCTTCCATCTTCAAAATACCAGCGCCAGGTTCCATCCAACAAGCCTGTTTTTGTATATTTTCCTTCTGATTCGAGTTTACCATTTTCGAAGTAATATTTCCAGTTACCTACTGGTTTTCCATTGGTGTATGCGCCTATGCTGCGCAAAGTGCCATCGGTGTAATATTCCTTCCAATCGCCTTGTTTGTTGCCTTCTTCGTCCACAATGCCTTCGCCGGTTAGGGCACCCTTAGTAAAAATATAGCCGGCTTTTATTTTTCCATCCTCGCTATACTCACGGCGAACACCTTCGGCAACATCGCCATTGTAGCTTGCAACTGTTTTTACTTGACCGTTTGGATAATAATCGGTTTTTAATTTCAGGCTTGTAAGTTCTTGCGCTTCAATTTGTTCTACATCATTAATAAATTTCTTTACCGATAGTAGGCTTCCGTTTTCATCATAATCTTTAAAATAACCATTCTTTTTATCGTCTTTGTAAACACCTTCGAGCTTAAGGTTGAAATTATCGTAAAAATATTTCCAACGGCCTTGTTTCAATCCTTTACTATCCTTACGGTTTATCCGCTCACGGCTAACCAGGAAACCTTTTTTATACTCCATGTAAGTAATTACGCTTCCATCAGGCGCAAGTTCGCGGGCAACCCCGTTTTCGAGACCTGAAACAAAATTTATAATTAAACGCACTTTTCCGTCAGGGTAGTAATAGGTTGTTGGTCCTTGCTTTACATCGTTAACAAAATTTTCGGAAACAATTTCACCTTCACGGTAAGTGGTCTTTAAACCATTCTTTTTATCAGCCAAATAGGTTATTGAAACCAAAAGCCTGGCCGAATCGTCGTAAAATTTCCAAACGCTATCCAATAAAAAAAACTTCCGGTTTCCTTCCGATTTCAGGAAACCTTTTTCGTTATAGGTTTTCCAATATCCATCAGGTTTTCCATCGCGCATTGTTCCTTCACTCGACAATTGCCCGTTAGGATAATAAAACTTTGTGATGCTATCTCCATTAGGCAAAGCAGATTCTTGTGCCTTTATATTGGCAACAAAAACAAAGCATAGCAGTATAAAAACTAATGATCTCGACATGGTATTCTTTTATGTTATTGGTTAATAGTTATTGGTTATTGACTTCAAGCAAAAACTTCTATTAACTATTTACTATACTCTATTTTCCATTAACTATTAACCAATCAACCATTAACTATTTCCTATCGTACCGACAACTCCAGCATCCTCAAAATCGGCTTCCGGGCTTTTTCTATTATTTCATCCGATAAAGTAATTTCGGGAGTTTGGTTAAGGAGGCAAAGGTAGAGTTTCTCCAGCGTATTCAACTTCATATACGGACAATCGTTGCACGAACATGTTTCGTCTGAAGGAACTACAATAAACTCCTTTTCAGGTGAAAGTTTTTGCATTTGATGGATTATGCCTGTTTCGGTGGCAACAATAAACTTTTGGCTGCTGTCCTTGGCAGTAAAATCGAGCATTGCAGCTGTTGAACCAATAAAATCGGCCAAAATCAATACCGGCTGTTTACATTCAGGATGTGCAATAAGTTTGGCATCAGGGTTTTGGAGTTTAAGCTGCAAAATACTTTCTGTCCTAATGGTTTCGTGAACTTCGCAAGCACCGTCCCAAAGCAACATATTCCTGCCAGTCAATCCATTAATGTAAGCACCCAGGTTTTTATCAGGCGCAAAAATCAGTTTCTGGTATTTGGGGAACGATTCTACAATTTTCACCGCATTGCTCGAAGTAACAATTACATCGGACCAGGTTTTAACAGCGGCAGAGCAATTAATATAAGTAACTACTTTATGATCAGGATGTTGCTTTACAAAGTCGGAAAATTCTTTTTCGGGCGCGCTCGAAGCCAAGGAACAACCTGCTTCCAAATCGGGCAAAAGAACTACTTTTGATGGCGAAAGTATTTTCGCGGTTTCGGCCATAAAATGAACACCGGCAAAAACAATAATGTCGGCATCAGTTTCGGCTGCACGTTGCGAAAGCTGCAAACTATCGCCAACAAAATCGGCAATATCCTGTATTTCGGCCACCTGATAATAATGCGCAAGTATTACCGCGTTCTTTTTCTTCTTGATTTCCTCAATTAATTTTACAAGTTTATCTTTTTCCATTTTTGCAAACTTTCGTAAAAGCCATTATTATATGTTTATTTTAATTTATAATTATAGTATTATTATATCGCTGTTCATAGTGTTGAAAATTTACTTAATTTTTTCTTTCCGCATAAGCAAACAGTAGTTTATCCACACTTTATTAACAGTAGTTTATGTGTTTAAGTTTTGACAGTTACCATTTTATGCAGTTATCAACAGAGTGTTAGTACAGCGGCGAGTAACAAGTGTGCAAGGTTACAAACAGGTGCAATGTGTTGATATCTTGTTGCTAAAAAACTCATAACTAAACCAAACTTTTTAGCGCGCCTTTCAAATTGCTTACCTGTGAAATTAATGTTAACAGCAACTATATTCTGTTCACATTTTAGTAACAAAAGTAATCACTTATTAACAATAAATTGTTTAATAATTCTATTGTGTTGATTATGAAACACCTGATTTTTGGACGTACTTTTGCACTTTGTTGTAAGTGCTTTATACGAAAGCAAATGGGCAACAAAGCTTGGATCAATTAATACACCGAAAAAATAACTTATTAACAATGCTTGATAAAACAAAAACTTTAGCTTTGGGCTGCGACCAAGGTGGGTTTGAATTAAAAGAATTTTTAAAGATAAAGCTCGCTGAATCAGGATATTCGGTACGCGATTTTGGTACATATTCTGCCGAAAGCATGGACTATCCCGATGTTGCCCACCCAGTTGCTTCGGCTGTGGAAAATGGCCTTTTTCCGATGGCAATTTTAATCTGCGGCAGCGGAAACGGCATTTGCATGACAGCAAACAAGCATCAAAATATCCGGGCTGCTTTATGCTGGACAACCGAAATAGCCCGCCTGGCCCGTTCGCACAACGATGCCAATATTTTATGTTTGCCCGGAAGGTTTATCTCCGAAAAAGAAGCTTTAAACGCAACAATGGCATTCCTGAAAACAGATTTTGAAGCTGGCAGGCACCAATTACGGATAGAAAAAATACCTTTGTAGAATACTTTTAAGCAAAATTCACATGTTTTTGTAGCTATTCAAAGCTGGATTTCCGGAAGCCAATAGCAATTGACATTAATGTAAACGAATTCCCATGAGCGATTCATACCATAAATTTGTTGCCGACAGCGAGAAAAAAGCTTTCGACAAAACCCATAGGGCCACGGTGGCTTTCAACATTTCGCGTTACGATGCCGCAGTGGTGCGGGGCAAGGAGCAATATTGCAACCTCGAACTGGCGAAAGAACGCGGCGCGCATATCAAGAACAAGGTAATTACCGATATGGCAAAATACCTCACCGATTTTGAATCCGCCTTCCAATCGCGTGGCGGTAAGGTGCTTTGGGCTTTAGATGGTGCCGAAGCCGTGGCCGAAGTGTTGAAAATTGTAAAAAAACAACAGGCAAAGCGTGTTGTGAAAAGCAAAACCATGGTAACTGAGGAAATTTCGCTTAACGAAAACCTCGAAAAAGCAGGCATCGAATCGCTTGAAACCGATTTAGGTGAATACATCGTACAACTGGCTGGCGAAAAACCTTACCATATTGTTACACCGGCCATGCACAAATCGAAAGAGGAGGTGGCCGAACTTTTCAACCAAAAGTTTGGTATGGCTGCCAACAGCACACCCGAACAAATTACGGCTTATGTGCGCGGATTGTTGCGCGAAAAATTTGTGCAAGCTGATATTGGAATAACAGGAGCAAACTTTTTAGTCGCCGATATTGGAGCTATTTGCCTTACCGAAAACGAGGGCAATGCCTTGATGACCATGTCGTTCCCGAAAGTACATATAGTAATAGCGGGCATCGAAAAACTAATCCCTAAAATGCGCGACCTCGACCTTTTCTGGCCGTTGTTAGCCACGCACGGAACAGGTCAGAACATTACGGTTTACAATTCGATAGTTACCGGGCCCCGGCAGGATGGCGAAACCGACGGCCCCGAAGAAATGTACGTAATCCTTCTCGACAACAACCGCACCGAGATACTTGCCCATAAAAACCAACGCCGCTCCCTGGCCTGCATACGTTGCGGCGCATGCCTCAATGTTTGCCCGGTTTACAAAAGCATTGGCGGCCATGCTTACGGAACTACTTACAGCGGCCCGATTGGCTCGGTAATAACACCTTGGATGCGCGGGATGAAAGATTTTAAACATCTTAGTTTCGCCTCCTCACTCTGCGGAAGTTGTACCGAAGTTTGCCCTGTAAAAATAAACCTCCACGAACTGCTCCTCTACAACCGCAACGATTCGGTGAAGGATGGCTATGCCAACCGTTTCGATAAAACCTTGATGTTTGCCTATAAAACCGCCATGGGCAAGCGAAAATACTTAGATATGCTCAGCGGGAAAAGCAAACAAAACATGATGAAAAAATTCTTCGCCAAAAGCTGGGGGCCAAGGCGCGAACTGCCCGATGTGGCCGCCAAAAGCTTTAAGGAACTTTGGGAAGAACGGCGGGAAGGAAAGAAATAGGGGAGGGGATTGATTTTAAAAGTTTGTTACGAACGGAGCAGAAAAAAAAATCCTGCTGCAGGTAATTTTAGCGACTATTAGTGTTAAACCAAACAAACACATCAACCTGCCATGTTAAACCTTTTATTTAGCCTTTTTAACCTACCACTTCCCAATAATCAAATGAAAATTAGCTTATAATACCTTTTTATACCTTGGTTAGAAGTATATAAAACACACATTCTTACAACTTCGTACCAATAAAAACAAGTCCCATTAATTTTATGGTAAGGTGAGAACGAAAAAGAACTTTTTAAAAAACCACTCTTTACGAGAGCACAATTTCTTTCCGGTTAATCCTGGATAAATACCGTTGCCTTGCATCATCGGCATTTGCATCCATTGCAATATAAATGGTTGTTTTGTTGTCAATTACAACAGCCTGCATCTTGTTCACATTGGGTGATTCGTAATTGACTCCCTTTTTTTCACTCATTATCTAAGGTTTTTATGGGCGTGAAATAATGCCCTGTACATCAAAAGGCACAAGGTAATACTTTTTTTCGAGCTAACCGAATTTATTTTAAATTTAGCCTAAAACTATATGTGAAGAATTATATTGTACGGAGTTATAGTGCAGCAAAACAACTATTTACACCACTGCCTCGTGTTCGTAACTGAGCAGGGTTGAAAAAGTTATAAAAACAGAAAATTTGAAAGCACAAATGGTTTTCGCCAACTGTTCAGATGTACCTTTTTTGTGCCCTCGCCTAGCAGATTATTAAAAGGGTTGCCACGTTTAAAGGGAAAATAGTATCAGATAAATTGAGCCCACTCCGAAAACATAAAAATGAAGAGACATTTCTAAACGATATGCCTAGTGTAGCACTTTGTGGTAAAAAACAGCATTTCGAGTATGACTCAAAGAGTAGATGTTTACTCTATTTATCTTTCTTCCTTAAAACCGGATTTAATTTACGAACAACATTTTTGAGCTAAACACGCCTGAATGGCATTTGACTTTAATCAAATAATACCCAGCAGGGCTGTTTAGGTCGATCCTCGTTTTATCAACTTTAATTTGATTGCAGAATATTTGCTGACCTAACAGGTTGTAGATACTCAACTCGTATCCTTGTGTGGCATCCCCCATGGTTTCAACGTAAATGGACTTTCCTGAAACAGAGCAATGAAACATGGGTTCATCCTTATTTTCCTCTATTCCGAAAGCCCTACCGAAATGAACAGCAAACCGATCAGAATTATCAGTAGCATGCGAGGAGAAATTATAAATTGGATTTAAACGCAAATCCTGCTTGATATTCAGTTTTCTATCTTCGAGCAAAATCGAAACATCCGGATCAAAACTTTCTAACCCTTCAGCTTTTAAATTATAAATAGTTGATGAACCCGCTTTAAAACCATAATAAACAATTTTATTATTCTCGGCATAAGGCAAAGTGTTTGTTGATAGAAAAGCTTTTTTTTGTGCTATTGAATACAATTCGGGAGCCTGATCAATACCTGCCAGAAAATAACTGTCGCACGCAAGATCAAACCCAGAGGTAGAATTAGCATTAAACTGCACCACGGATCTCTGGTTTGTATTATTTTCTGTTGAATAAGCTGTGATCTGAAGTCTGTCGGCAATAGCGTTTTCTGATTTTTTATACCAATTTGTTGTTACATCATGAACCCTGGTTGCCAAAGGGATTCTTATTGTATTGAAGTTTTCACTTACCCATATCATAAAACCATTCATTGCCGGGATATTCTCATTAGGATTAACATCAAGATAAGTTCCACCGTTTTCGGACCAAACTTTACAAATTCCGGCTACGTTGCTCAGGTTCCAGGATCCATCATTCCATTTTACAGCCGAAGGGAAAGGATTTCCCAACAAGTGCCAGCCTCGGTATTCTTGCGATGGTGTGTATGACAGATTTGCAAAATCGATATCTAGGTTGTTAAGGGAGCCGGAAAATATTTTAAGTTGATTTGTTGTGTTGTATTCAACCAAATAACCCTCTCCGGGCATAAATACGTTAATATTGTTTTCAGGCACTTTTTGGTTTAACCAAAGGGTGGTTGTCTCGTCCCATTTGAAGAAGTCGTAATTTTCGGGTGTTGGATCTATAAAAGATGGAACAATAATCTGGTTGTTTATGGGTGATGATAGAAAATGCCAGCCATCCGTTGGTCCTGTCCAGTTTTCGATGTACCTCTGAACATCAACTGAACCCAATCCAGAATAAAAAATATTTCCATTTGTAATGAGCGATGCTGATGCTCCGTGAGTTAAAGGAGATGTAAGAACAACACAATTAGGGCTGGTAAGATTAACAGGGCCGTTAACTGTTAAGGTTTTACCAGCTTCCATCTCAAGTTTTGAAAAAGGGTTTACAAAAAGAAATCCATTCACTGTCATATCCTCAATATATGTAAGTGTACCTGATGTACTCACAGTTAGATTTTGTAAGGTTTTGGGTGGCGTTGTTGGAAGAAAATTTGTCGTTTTTATAACAAGAGGTTCCATGCAGTTAAACTCATAATCGGTGAATGCCGAAATTGTTTTTGTACCGCTTACCTGTATATTTCCTGTTACTCCATTTACATGTCCTATTCCTAATTTCGATCCTGGAAAGGTTTGGAATGAGCCAATATTTGAAATTACAAATGCCGATAAATTCAGGTATCCATAAACGGAAGCAGTGCCAAACAATTTCAAATTATTGTTAAGTGTAACGCCATTGCTGTTGAGAATGGTTAAATTATTTAAATTATTTACACTTGTTGGAATTGATACCCCGGAAGAACTGCCTCCAAAACTTAGGGAGGATAAAGAAGTCGTTTGTAGTAAGGTGGGTGTGCCGCTGATAGCACTTCCGTTGAGCGAAAGTGTTACATTGTCATTGATAATAAATGATCCTTTGGAAAGTGTAAGTGTGCCATTTATAGTCCGGTCGGCAGTCAGCGATACTGAAACCGTGTTATCTGATGTAAGATTGTACGGTCCGTTAGTTATAGGAAATTCGGAAGCCGAGGTTACTTGAGCTAAACTGCCGTTGTATAATAATGTTCCGGATGTTCCATACGAAAAAGTTTTACCGTTTAGTGTGAGTGAACCGGCAGTTAGTGTGAAAGTTCCATCAACATTTACATTTCCTGCAAACCTTATGCCACTGTTGGGTCTGTTTAATGATATATTATTAAGTGAAACAGCCGGTAAATCTATGGCAGTAAGACTTAAACCACCAATAGATAAGTTGGATGATCCTCCTCCTGCCAAAGTTCCGGATGAAATATTTGTCGCCCCGTTGAGGGTAAGGGTATTCGCTCCAATCGAAAATTGGCCGGCACTAAAAGTAAGAGTACCATCTATTCCCCTGCTGGCATGTAAACTTACATTGTTGTCAATAAAAAGATTGTATGGTCCCGATGCGGCAGGAAATTCGCTATTGGAGGTAGAATATGCTCCAGTATATTTTAATGTTCCCGCCGAACCATACGATAATGTTCCGCCACCGAGCGAAAATGTTCCTGCCGCCATAGTCATGGTTCCGTAAACAGTTACATTGCCGGTAAGACTTATGGTTGCACTTGAACGGTTGATAGTAAGATTGTTAAGTCCGTTTAATACAGATGGAAGGCTCGTGCTTCCGCTACCGCCAAAAAGTATATTTGAAGTATGGGTTAAATAACCGGTCAGGCTGCCCGAAGTTACAGAAATAGTTCCATTCACCGTCAGTGTGTTGTTGTCGCCTATTGATAAAGCACCGGAATAAAGGTTCAGGTTTGTGCCAATCGTTTTGCCTGAGTTTAGTGTAACCCCGGCGGAATTGTTGATCTTCAGGTTAGGTACTGTGTTCGATGGCCATTCGTTGTTTCCGGTTACTTGTGCCGATGTTCCCCAGTATTCAAGTATTGCCGATGATCCGTAACTTATATTCGATGTGGCAACGGTGCCTTTGATAATGATGAGTGAATTGTTAATCGCCGTTGAGTTGGTAAAACTCAGGTTGGTTGTATTGATTGACGACCCTATTGTAACCATACCTGATAAGGGTGTTGATAAACCATTTCCGGTTGACTGGCTTCCGCTTGCATAAAACGTATAATTTGCACCTGATGAATAGGTTCTGGTTCCAGTAACCTGAACACAGCCACTTGAGCCACTTAACGCAATCCCGTTCGCATTTGCTGTCATTAAACCTGCACCGGAGCTTAAAGTAAATGTTCCCGAAGTGTATAGAAAGTTTCCGAGTACTCCGGTTCCTATATCCAGTGTGGAATTACTGTTCACTTGGAAGTTCAGTTTGTTGGAAAGTGCATCCTGTGCGGCCGGCGATATGAAAGTTTGAATGCCATTTTTGTTAAAAACTAAAGTTGTACTGCCTGATCCACTGGGAGGTCCCCCAAGCTTCCCGCCAGTCATGTTAAAATTGCCTCCAATGTAAAGGATATCATCTGCCGAACCGTTTGATGGAAAGAAATTCCCGCCTTGCTGAATATAATCTCCATAGATATACATATTCGTATTTGTAGAAGATGACAAAGTAAGGGAAGCTGATGACCCTGTGCTGATTATGGAAAAATTGCCATAAACAATAGGAATAGTGCTCAGATTTGGCGTTGAAGTCTGACCGGTACAATTCCATGTAAAGTTTCCGAAATTTTGATCCAGATTAGAAGGGTTACTGCCTACATAACCAGTTATTTCACAGGTTGAGTTGGTTGACCAAGAGGCATCCTCCACGGTTCCGCCATCCTGAGCGTGTTTATAAAAGGAGTTGTCATAATAGTTTATAACACCATCGGTTTTCGACAAGGTTCCTTGATTGATAATAGTGCCATAAACATACAAATAGGCTAAATTTGATGATGTATTATCAACGGATACATCCGTTAATGATCCATTGTTTATGGTGAGTATAATACCAGAATTTAATGTCAGGTATCCTTTTACATTCACCTGATCGACAGTAACCGCGGCAGTAATGGTAACCGAATGGTCCTCAAGTATCGTAATATCTTCATCATTGTAGGTAGGAATCCAGGTGGCATTTACCCATGTGGAACCATTGTCCATTTGCCAAGTGGAAAGCGAATTCCAGTCTCCATTCGCTTTGGTCTTAAAATCTCTGTAAGCAGCCCATGTTTGAACAAGGGCTAAAAAAAGGAAAATGACGGAAAGGAAAAATTTTTTCATGGCACTTTTGATTAGAAGGTTAAACTATATGTTTGTTCGACTTGTCAATTGTACACGAAGAAAAATTCAAGCAATCTCGAGTAAGGTTTCTAACAGGAGTTTATCATTGACTTTTTTTATGGATAATTCAGTATGAAAAATACGGTTAAACAGGCATGTAAATATACACTATTTTTTTATGGAAAGCAAGGAAATTTTTTTGCGCGAATACGATATGCTGAGGTTAAACGCCCCTTCTCCAGTTTGTTACGTTTTTGATGCAACCCTTCCTACTATAAACTGCAAATTTGGTAACAGCACGAGTCGGAAGCAAAGGTTTTGTATTAGACAGATGCAAAAAGAAAACACTTATAGGAAATTAAAAATTAAAATAATAATCACGACACAATATTCAAAAGCATTTTCATCACCCGTTTAAAACTGATTTCGGATGTGTAAAAGCACACCTTATCAAATTGCAAACTTGGAGCTTGGACTAGAAGGAAAATGATATTAAATCGGTATTGGCTATTTTTTGTTGAGGGGTTTACTTGTTTTATAAATTAATTTAAACGCAAATTGATTACAATTTCCCGGAGTTTACCTTGGTTTCCGAGCGGTGTTCCCAGGCTTTTTCCCACCTTTTCTTTTTCCACCAAACCCACGTTTTTCGCTTTTACGCCTGAGGGTTGGGTTATATACAGGCGTTTCACCATACTGTTCGGGAACAGGCGATTTTTCTATTTCGCGTTCGAGCAGGTTTTCTATGGCACCAAAGCGTTGCTGGTCGCGTTCGTTTATAAATGTTACTGCCGTACCTTCGGCCGAAGCGCGGGCTGTGCGGCCAATACGGTGTATATAATCTTCACCATCGTGCGGTACATCGTAGTTTATCACCATGTCAATATCTTCGATATCAATGCCGCGCGAAACAATATCGGTTGCCACTAACACAGGGATATCACCGCTTTTAAAACGGATAATCACAGTCTCGCGTGTAGTTTGTTCAAGGGTGGAATGTATTTCTTCGGCTTTGATACCTGCACGTTTAAGTTCCTGATAAACTTGCCGTGTTTTTTCTTTTGTGGAACAAAAAACCAGCACACGCTTCATTTCGGTTTCCTTCAAAAGCATTTTTATAAGCGGGATTTTTTGAGCATCGTAAACCACAAAAGCCTTTTGCACAATCTTTTCCGCCGGTTTCGACATGGCGATATTTATCTCAAAAGGATTGTGTAGGATTTGTTTTGCCAAATGCCTTATCTTGGATGGCATGGTGGCCGAAAACATCAGGTTTTGCCGTTGCTTGGGCAGGAAGGAGATAATTTTGAGTATATCTTCATGGAAACCCATATCCAGCATACGGTCAGCTTCGTCGAGGATAAGGAATTTGAGTTCCGGGAATTTGATATATCCCATGTTTATATGCGCCATCAACCTCCCGGGCGTACAAACAATCAGGTCGGCGCCTTCGGTCAGGGCTTGTTTTTCGCGCGAAAACACGGTTCCATCCGTACCTCCATAAATGGCAATGGAGCTAACGTGGGTATAATACGAAAAACCTTCCATCTGCTGATCAATTTGTAGGGCAAGTTCGCGGGTTGGCACTATTACCATGGCTTTCACCTGGTTGTCGTGCGGCATGGCCATAAGTTTTTCGATAACCGGCAGTAAAAATGCTGCGGTTTTTCCAGTGCCGGTCTGGGCCGAAGCTATTAAATCGCGGCCTTCGAGAATTACCGGAATAGCCGATTCCTGCACGGGTGTTGCGTTTTCGTATCCTATTGCTTCTATGCCTTCCATTATCGAAGGACTGAAGCCAAATGTTGAGAAGTTCAATGTTGTTAAGTTAAATTGTTGTTTTTATGGTGAAATGAGAAGGGAGAAATTTTGAGGGGAGACAAGGTGAGGGGAGACAAGGTGTCTGTGCTAAAAGGGTTTAATCATCAATTTCCTTGATTTTGGATTGCATCAACGATTTTGCATTTTTTGATGTTACCACTTTTTTGCCTGTGGTGCTTTCCAATTGCACCCTGGCGGCTTTGGCAACTTCGCCACCTTTTTGTGCCACTTTTTTGTTTTCGTTGAAGGTTTTTGGTTTTTTATCTTTCGATATTTCGGTTGTGGAGGCTTCGGCTAACATGTTAAGCACCAATTCGAGGTTGGTCATGTTGTCGCGGAGGTTTTCTTTTTTCAGGTCTTTATGGTTTTTATACTCCTTTACGCTCAACCCGCTCCAGGTTTTTGTAATTTCGTCGGTAAGTATGGCAAATTCCGGACCTTTTTTAACCCCACGCGTATCCCATTCATCGGTAAGTTCTTTACGTATTTCAATACTTTTCAGCCTTTGGTTTACCCATTCCTTGCTGTAACCTTTGCGGAGATAGGTTTCCATCAAGCGGTCGAAACCCAATTCGGGATCTTCTATTTCATCTATCCGTTCACGGCCGGCTTTGGCAAGCCATGTTTTAAAAGGCTCTGCTTTTGGCGAAGGGATGGATTGGATAAGGCGGAAAAGCTGCTCGGTATCGGCGACATCGGTTTCCCTTAATTTACCATCTTCAGCCTCCATCTTCAACCGGTTACAATTTGTAACCGTTTCGTTTCCCTCTTTTAGCAATCTGCTTTTCAGCACTTTCCAATAGTTTCTGGCACCTTGATGGTTAGGTTGGTCGGTAAGTGTTTCAACCACATCAACAACAGAAAAATACCATTTTTCGGCATTATCATCCCAAACCGAACGGATTTGTTTGGTTTCAAAAAGTTTTATGGCTGTGTCCTTGTTCATAGTTGAATACAGATTTTAATGTCGGGATAAAGGCATTAAAATTAGAGTAATTGGAATTTTTTTTGCAAAAACGCAGGAGTAAGTTAGTTTCAGATTTATGGTTTCACTAAACAATTTGGTTTTATGATATTTCCAAACCCCGAAATTACTTAAAAATGCCGGATAATGCGCAAAACCTGTGCGGCATAGCTGCCACCAAACAAATTTACATGTACCAAAAGTGGATAAAGGTTGAAAATATCTGTTCTTTTCTGCCAATCTTTTTCCAGTGGAAAGGTTTCATTATAAGCATGATAAAACTCCGGCGAAAATCCCCCAAACAATTGCGTCATTGCAATATCGGCTTCCCGGTGCCCATAATAAACGGCAGGGTCAAAAATGCAAGGTGCGCCCATTGCATTTACCATGAAATTACCACTCCAAAGGTCGCCATGCAACAAAGCCGGTTTTTCAATTGGAATAATACTGTTCAGCCTGTTGAAAAGCGAATCAAAATATCGAGTATCGCCTTGGTTTAAAGCACCTTGGTTTCTGGCAATTTTTAATTGGGGTTCAAGGCGTTGTGAGATAAAGAAACTGATAAAATCGAGGTGTTGTTTATTTTCCTGAACAAGTGAACCTATATAATTGTCATGCGATAAACCAAAATTATCGGATGTATTTCGGTGTAAACCAGATAACAATGTGCCGAAATTGTACCAAAAATCATTTTTTTGCCTTCCTGTTTCAATAAACTGGAGCAAGAGGTAAGCGTGTTTTCCTGTTTCGCTTGCACAAATTACTTCAGGGACAGAAATCGTATTTGTATCAGCCAAAATTCTTAACCCGGCAGCCTCCTTTTCGAACATTCTGGGAAATGCTCCGGTAGAATTGAACTTTACGAAATACTTTCCCGCATTGGTTTTTAAAGAATATGCTTCATTAATACAGCCACCGCCAATTGAACTGGTTTCGGTAATTTGAACCACTTTCCCTATTTGGGTACTTAACGTGTTTTCTATAGATTTTTTCAGTTCGTTTGGAAACATTTAATAAAATCAAGTTTGGGTTTAGAGGTAAAAAAAAAATCATTTTGCCCATGTCGGCAAAATGATTTTTTGTAAGTGTCAACAATTCAATGTCAACTTATAAATATTTTTTTGATAGTCTCCTTGTCTCCTCTCTCCTTGTCACCCCCCGCCATGTCACCCCTCGCTCTCAATAAATAATACGGAGAACTAACGCTTTGCAGGATCAACCTGTGGCCGGCGGCTAATAACCTGATCGAAAACAGAAACCAATAAGATAGCAATAGAAACCGGGACAAAATAGGCATATTTGCCAAGTGCCCCAATTTTTCCAAACAATTGGCCTACAGTTACAACTGCCTCTGAAAGCAAGTTGCCGGCCATTTGGGCTGCGGAAGTTCCGGCCATCTGTACATCGAAATCAAAAACAGTCCAGGCAGGGAAAACCAGCATTAAAATTGCAATACCGGCAGCAACGGCAAGTATGCCATATTGATAGGCGATCATCCATTTCTTAACAGGTTCGGGTTGTACGAGCAGGCGATCCATGATACGCGCGGTAAAACCTTCCGATGGCTTGTCGAGCCTTGTGCGGCTAACAATGCGGCGGATGGCTTCGTCGTGGTTGTTTTTATCAGTTGTCATGGTTCATTTTATTTCAAGGTTCAAAAGTACATTTTTTTAAGCTACGGTTTCAAATTTCATCTGCAATTGATCGTGAAGTTTTTTGCGGATGCGGAACAATTTCACTTTTACGTTCGAAACGCTTAAGCCTGTAATCTGGCTAATATCGTCAATGCTGTTTTCTTTCAGATAAAAGAGAGTAACAATGGCGCTTTCGTCGGCGGGCAGGCTGTTTATGGCTTCGTTTACTAACTTCGACTGTAATTCGGTATCAAGCGAGTCGAGGTTTTCAAAAATTTCGTCTTCGGTTGTGTCGCTCATTACCCTTTCGTCCAATTGGGTGAAATCTTGTTTTTTGCGCCTGGTGTGCGATATAGCTGCATTATAAACTATCCGGTAAAGCCAGGTGCTGAATTTCGAGTCTCCTTTAAAATACCGCAAGGATTGGTATGCTTTAATGAAGGAATCCTGTGCAATTTCTTCTGCATCCTCGCGGTTGCGGACAATTTTATTGGCAATGGTGAACGCCATATCGCTGTGCTTTTCGACCAAAAAGGCGAATGCTGCGGTATTGCCCGCAAGCACCTTTTGCACGTGAAAAATGTCGTCCTGTTCTTTCATGTGGTAGTATGACGCCGGATGTGGGATAAGGTTACAAGGAGTAAAATTTGTTTAAGGGTTCAATGCTTAGCGTTCAAATGTTCAAATGTTCAAATGTTCGTTTGTTCAAATGTTCGCATGTTCAAATGTTCAAATGTTCAAATGTTCGCTTGTTCAAATGTTCGCTTGTTCAAATGTTCAAGGTTCAATTGGCTTCGCCGTTCAAATGTTCAAATGTTCGCTTGTTCAAATGTTCAAGGTTCAATTGGCTTCGCCGTTCAAATGTTCAAAGGAACGGCCATTGGGCTTATCGAAGTACAAATATTCCATGTTCCGGGAGCTGCAAATACTTTTGTGTAAAATTACAATATAAATCCCCCTTTTTGTAACCTGTTATTAAATATTTCGTCATAAGGGACAGAAAACAAAAATCATAAACCTTAAAACTTATTGATATGAATAGCGCTGAATTTTTAATCCCGATTTCATTTTTTGCGATGATACTTGGCATTGTTTATATGTCGTACCGTAAAAAAGAACGTATGGCACTAATCCAAAGCGGCCGCGATGCCTCTGTTTTAAAGGATGATGGCCGCTGTTATTCCTCGCTTAAATGGGGATTATTGCTCTTTGGTGTTGGACTTGGATTGCTCATTGCCGAATTTATGGCAAAATACCAGGTTATGTCGCCCGAAGCCGCCTATTTTTCAATGGCTGCCATTTTTGGCGGCATGGCTTTGATAATTGATTTCTTTATCGAAAAACACAGGAAAGAAATCAATACAGATACTGAAAAGTAAAACTGGATTTTTTTAAAAAACAGAAGCCTTTCGTAAATTGTTACGAAAGGCTTTTTGCATCTGTATAATTTGCTAATTGATTGATCTGTTGATATGAATTTCAGGTTAGCAGAATTAGAACTGACTCGGGCTATTTTAAGGTAGATCCTTTTTTAATTGTTTTACAACCTCTTCTTTTTCAATAAACCCTGTATTTGCCCAAACGAGTGTTTTGTTTTTGTAAATCTGTAAAACGGGTATGGCTTCAATTTTCAGTTCTTTGCAAAGTGCCCGGCTATCGTCAGCATTAATTCGGACTACCACTACTTTATCGGCCATTTCATTAGAAATTTCATCCAGATAAGGCTTCATTTTTTTGCAGGGGGCGCACCAATCGGCATAAAAATCTATCAACACTATTTTATCTGTAACAAGCAGGTTATCAAATTGTTGTTTACTAATTCCTGTTGAAGCAGCAGCAACTTCGGTAGTTTCGGGAAGGTTGGCAGCCCTCCATTTCATCATGCCGCCGTTTAACTCATAAACCTGTTGAAAACCGTTGGATTGCATATACTTAAGGGCGTATGTGCTCCTGCTGCCGGTAAGGCAATAAACTAAAATAGGTTTCGATTTGTCGAGCGAGGCGATTTGGTTTACAAATTCGCTAGTGCTTATATCGTAGTTTAAAGCGTTTTTTATGTGTCCTTGCGAAAATTCCCCAGGAGTCCTAACATCAATAAGAGGAGCATTAGGGAGTTCGGTTATTTTTTTCGAAAACTCGACTGCCGAAACAGAAGGATTGCCAGGTGTTGATTGGCCATTAGAGCAACTGTTGAATAGGAGTGTGACTATGGCCAAACTGATTGAAAGGTACTTCATCATTTTATTATTTTGTTTTTATTTCTTTAAAAGTTTCATCGTCTATAGTAGTTTGTTTTGGTTCTGCTGAACAGTTTCCGCCTACGCAATTTCCTGATGCACAGCCAAAAGCGAAAAACCCCATGGCGGCAAAATATCCACCGAAGGCAATACCAAACCACTGTTGTACCATAAATGACTGAACGATAACAAATATCCCCATAATGAGATAAAATGCCCGTGTAAAAGTCCAGTTTGTTAAAATTCTTTCCTTCATTATAATTTGTTTTGCAAGCGGTTAATACTGCCTCCGTTGTAAACTACAGTATAGCCGTTCGATTTCAGGATATTTTTTGCTGCCGCACTTCTCATCCCTGATTCGCAGTAGGTTATAATAGGTTTGGATTTGCTTTTCAACTTGTGAAGATTGCTGCTAAGCTGCTCAACGGCAATATTGATAGAGCCTTTTATGTGCCCACCAGCATATTCCCCTTTGCTGCGGACATCTAAAATAATTGCACCTTCTTTTACAAGTTGTGCATAGTCGGTTTTTTCCTTAGCGAATAATCGTAATATCGATTCGAACATTTTCTATCTGAATTTTAGTTTTACTTCTTTTTCTTTAGGGTTGACAAACCGATAGGCATATACAAAGGGCAAAAACCCAATAAACTTGTAAGGATAAAAACACCTGCCAGAACTAAAAGCACTATGGCAACAGTTCCCGAAATTACATTTGCGAAATATAAGACAGCGATTGCAACGGCTATCAGAATTCTTACCACTTTATCTGTGGTTCCCATGTTTTGCTTCATTTAGTACGAATTTTAAATGTGAAAAAAAATTTCACTGCAAAAGTCAAACATTTCAAATTGCCTCACAGCAACGTTTGTTACATAAGGGAAATCTTATTTCTGCCTAATTTTACCAGACCCACATCTTCCATTTGTTTCAGCAGGCGCGAAACTACCACACGGGCCGTTCCCAACTCATTGGCAAGTTGTTCGTGGGTTACGCTTAAGGTGTTGGTGTTCATTAGTTCGCATTTCTTTTTTATAAAATTGAATAAGCGTTCATCTAACTTTTTGAATGCAATTGCGTTCACGGCATCCAATAATTCTTCGAAGCGCTCGTGGTATAAGCGGAAGATATAATCTAACCATTCGGGAAATTCTTTAATGAGCAAGCCAACCTTGTCAATAGGGATAAACAATATTTGTGTTTCTTCTTCGGCAATGGCTTTTACTTTGCTTGTATCGTGGTGCAAGCCACCTAAAAAGGACATAACACAACTTTCGCCCGCTTTGATATAATATAGCAAGATTTCCCGGCCCTCTTCGTCGGTCCGCATCACCCTTACGCTTCCCACGGTTACAATTGGGATAGCTTTTATGTAAGCATTTTCATTGAGTATAACTTCCCCTTCTTTAAATGTTTTTGGAAACCCGGAGTCAATCAGCCGCTTGATTATCAGCGGAGAGGATTTGAATTCAATGATCTCGTTCAGTTTCATAACACAAAGGTAAGATTTATAGCGTGGCGATTGGTTTTTTGTATCTTTAACAAAACAGAAATTGTACGGTAAATATTGTTAAACTGAATAATTCATCACTTGATGGAATTGAACACGGATGACACAGATCCAACTGATTTGCACGGATTTTTATCTTCATCAGTGTTAATCAGTAACATCAGTGTTATCTGTGTTCTATAAAATTTGTGAATAAATCAGGTTAATACTTGTATTTCAAAGTATTGAAACCTAAATGAGAAATCATGTGGTGATAGCATAAGTTGATTGTCCCTTTCCGGGATTTTAAACGAGTTGGATTGAAAACACTTTCACATACAATGGACCTTCGCGGCGGAGTATGCTTTCGTAGAGTATGATTTCGGAAACACTTTCTTCCTGAATTTCAACCGTATTGTATTTTCCGATGATTTGTTGAAAAAGCTGTTTGTCCTTCAGTTCTTTTATACGGCCAATGGTTAAATGAGGGACGAAATTCTGGCGGTCGCGCGGGTATCCGCATGTTACGAGACGGGCAAACAGATTATTGGCCAACATTTCCAGTTCTTGGTTTTTTTCGATTCCAAACCACACCACTTTTGGGTCGTAACGGCTCCCGAAAATGCCGGTATTTGAAATATTAAGTGAAAAGGGCTTCGATTTTTTCAGCGATTCTTCCGTCGCCAACTTAATAGCAGGGATTAAATTTTCATCTGTTTCACCAAAAAATTTCAGTGTAAGGTGCATGTTTTCGGGTTCCACCCATTTGATACGCTCATGGCGTAGTGAAGAGGAAATTTCGTTGAATAGGCTGATATACCGGGCAGTGGGGTGGATTTTAATGGCTGCGAACAAACGTTTCATAAAAAATAAAGTTTTTTGGGTAAAATTACGAAAGTTTCTTACTTTTGCGGCACTGTAGCGGGGCGTTAGCTCAGTTGGCTAGAGTGTCAGACTGGCAGTCTGAAGGTCATGGGTTCGACTCCCATACGCTCCACAACCAAGAAAGATAAAGCACTGTATATTAATAATATATGGTGCTTTATTTTTTATATACACACACTAATACACACACTCTTTCTTTATAGTAAATACCAACAGGTATATTGAAATTGGTAATGCTGTAACCGGTAAACTATGTAAAATTTTGTCACTTATATAAAATAGACATGTGAAGCAAAGAATAACCACTTTTACCAAACTGTGGTTAAAACAGTGCCTCTCTTAAATCGTGGTGGATTTAGGTCAAATTAGAAGTGGATCTGGGTTGACTTATGGGTATAATTATAAGTTATTTCGCAGTTTAATTACTAAAATTGTAAAATAAAAAAATGCAAATGTGCTAACAGACGTGGTGATTTAAACAGAGATTACTTTATGTCCCTGTTCGTCAATGATGATTTTTTTTCCATCTAACTGTGTAACCAGTGCAAAGCCATTGTAAAAAGGTTCAACTGCTAAATATCTTTGTTGGTAAATTTCGTTTCCGCTTATATCAATGTGATGCCAACCATATTTATCCAAAGCAGTTGCAAAGTTTTTGTGAAAAACCCCAAGATCCAAAAAAGCTTTATTATTTAGAAAACTCCCCTTTGTGTCAATATGCCTGTATAGTCCGTCGTCTGCTTTTGCACAGGCATTACCATCTTTGAAATCGCCACAATAGATAAAACTGCCTGTGTATATTCTTTTTCCATCAAGGTCAATATGAAAATACTTGTTGTCGTTGCCCCTTACTGAACATAGGTTTTCCTGATAATTGCCTGTCCAATTATATGATTGGTCATAAGCCTTTAAGCCTTTGTCTGTCAAGTGAAACCAATTGTCGGCTTTAACAACCGTAGCCCTGCTGCAATAATAGCCAAAAGTCCGAGTGAACCTTTCATCGTAAAGTTGATTACCAATACTGTTAATGTGATATGAACCGCTTTCATCTTTTACAGGAGCAAGTCCTGGCGAATGAAATTTTAAAACTTCAATAAACACACTTCCGAAAAGCGGTTGTTCATTAAATAGAAAATGTGTCTTGTCTGCTGATACTTTTATGTCTTGCCAATTCATTTTTTGAAAATTAGAATGGTTTGTAATTGATTTAACTTTTTGTCTTCTTGAAAATTAAAACCGAATTCTTCACATAGTTTAATGTATTCAGTGGAACTGCGCTCAAAACTTTGGCACATTACAGCCATATTCAATGACAATAACCATAATTTGATATTAATTTTATCTGTGCAATTCTCAATAACATATAAAGTTCCATTAGAAGGTAATGCATGGAAGCAATTTTTAAGAATAAGTTTCGCTTTTTTATTATTCCAGTCGTGCAAAACTCTGGAAAGAATTATCGCTTCTGAACACTTGGGGATTCCCTCAAAGAAATTCCCACCTATTCTTTCAATAGTTTTGTATGAAACTTGTTTAATTACTTTATCTAAATCGAAAAGTACGCATCTTGCAGTATGATTTTTTTCTTTAATCAGATTTAACGCAGCACCATAGCCACCGCCAACGTCCATTATTGACTGGTGAATGCTAAAATCGATAATGTTAGGAAGTTCTTTATAATCATCTATTGCATATTCTGACATTGCTTTATGATAATTCTTTAGTTTTTCAGGATTATCATTCAAATACTCGAAGTATGTTTTTTGGTAAATCTGTTCAAATGAGCTTTTACCTGATTGAATCGAACATTTAAGATGTTGCCATGCTATAAGGTGTTCGCCAGACCAATTTAAGCAAGCATAATACAGCCCCCCTTTATTTTCTTTTCTTAGGAGATTTCCCCTTTCTGTAAGCGTGTAATTATTATTTCCCAATTCGTTTATATAGTTATTTTCTGTTAGAAATTCGAGCAAATTCAACAAACTTTTTAAATCCCACTTGTTATTTTGTAATAATTTATCCAAACTGTTTTGCCCTTCAAATATTTTATCAAATAATTGTAACTGGCAAGCCGCATTTACAGCCAGGTATTTCCAATGTTCTGTGAACAAAGATTTTAGTTCTTTTTTCGCTTCCATGATTAATCGAGTAATTTGTTTTTAAGAGATTCTATTTGACTCGCTGAAAGCCCACACCATTGCAAATAATTTTCAATCCCTCCTTTTTCCTTGACGATGTCAAGAACCAAATTCAAACGATAAAGCTTTACGTCTACTTCACTTACCAGGTAATCTACTTGAATATCAGTGAGTGGTGTATCGGCAAGCAAATGAAGCAGTGAAATAAAAATTCCTGTTCTGTCTTTTCCAGCAAAGCAATGAATGGCTACAGAACCGTTGCGCTCATTTAATATGGCTTCCATTGCAGTTTTGATTTTGTCCTTACACCCAATTGCAAAAAAGCGGTATGCGATTTCTTCATTTGTCCCTTGATGATGATTTTGTTTGAACCAATCGGGTTGGTTCCAGGGATCGAGTTGTGCTTTTACATAGTTGAACTTAGATAGCGTTCGATCTAAATACGGCATTTCTTTAATTTCTTTTTCTGCTCTTAAATCAATTATTGTTTTTATTCTTTTTTCTCTCAGCAATTTTTCAAAGTGAGATTCATCTTGAAAAAGAGTCAATGTTGCAGTTCTATATATTTTTCCGCTTTTTATTCTAGGATTGTGCGTGCAGATGTCTCGAAAGTTCCAAAAATAATCTCTGTCAAAAATCCATTCGCAAAACTGTTTTAGTTCAATAAACTTTTCATAGCTCACCAATGGTTGAATTGCAATATAAAAGAAATCTAGTAATTTTCTTTTTTGCTGATTGGCTTCAGGCAAAAAAAGGGTTCCTTTTAAACCATAAAAAGAGTCTTGTTCTTCCTTGTTAATAACATTTGGAATAAAATATTTAGGCAAATAATGAAATTTGGTGTGTCCTTTTGAAGAATGTTTCAACTGAATGGCAACTTGTAAAGCAATGTTGTAGAAAAAATAAAATTGGTAACCATCACTTCTGCGGTGCATTCCCGAGCAACTTTCAAATTCGTATATGAATTTGTCAATCAATTCAGCAATTCCTTTTTCATTTTGGTGAGGAGTTTTATTTAGGTTATAATCTCTAACATGTTGATAGAGATAAGTTCCAATATTATACTTTGCTGGTCGTTTTTCAAATAGAATAGTGTCGGCTATGTTTGATATTTCAGAACTCAAATAATTTCTGTTAATCTCTGAAATGTGATTGCAAACAGCGAATTCTATTTTTGGTTGTGCTTTGAAATAAGCCACAACTTTATTTCGCAATGCAACCTCACGAATATCAACAAGTTCTTGCTGAAATTCATTTCGCAACGCTTCATTCAGAAATTTGGATTCAAATTCACCATCAACCAAAAGTTGAATATCAATGTCTGAATTCGGCGTTGCCTCATTTCTTCCAAATGAACCATACAGAAGTGCAACATCTATACCTTTCACTTGCGGAAATAATTTTTGGAGCAGTACTATTGTTTGTAATTGTTTCATAAAGATATTGGTTTGCGCATGTTACATGTTTTACATATTGGTTTCATTTTATATTTGCTTACCAGTTCCATATAAACAAAACCTTTTAAAACATCTTCAATCGATGTGGTTGAAATGTTTCCAAAGTCGCCTAAAGACTTTCTCAAATTGTCAGGCGCACAACATGGCGAGATATTCCCTGTTGCTGAAACCCAAAGTTCTTTTGTCAGAAAAGGGCACTCATATTCTTCGGGAAGTTCTTTAGTTTCATTGTCGTGAAGCGGAATAATGTTTTCTAAGATTACTTTTTCGCCGTTTGGTTTTCTAAATTTTTCCTGTGCATCAATAGCTTGCTTTACAAATACATTCCATTGCATTACACTCTCTTGATTTGCTTTCATTGAGAGGTTTTTGATTTCCTCAAAATGTGCCCAAAGCTGATGTCCTTTTACCCTGTCAACACCAAGTGAAGCAGCCAATTTTATAATCTCAGCCAACTCGTGCATGTTGTTTTGCATAAAAGTTAATTGAAATGTAACTCTACAGAAATATCCTGTTTTGGCAAAATGCTCATCACGGAATTTTATGAATGACTTAACATTTTCGATGGCTTGGTTAAAGTCAATTCCAATCATCACTTTTTGGGCTGTTTCTTCTGTTGCTCCGTTCCAGCTTATTTTTATATCTATAGTGTTTGGCACTATCAACTTTGCCCATTCTTGTACAGTTTTTTTAGGAAATGTCCCATTGGTAGTGAGATTGATTTTAATTTTTGTTTGCTCAGCCAATTCAAAAATTTTGTCAAACTCTTTGTATAGTAAGGGTTCTCCCATTGTGGAAGGTATGATTTCCTTTACTCCCAATTTTTCTGCCTGGTGAAAAACCTCTTCCACATCTGCAAATTTCATCCGTCTGCGTTTTACTCCGGTTTCCTTGAAAAGAGATGGAATAAATTTGCTGTATGGGCTGTGCTCCTCACACATCACACATTTGAGGTTACAATCTTCCGGATTGGTATCAATGGTAATACGCCAGAGATTTTTTGAAGGGATAAATTGACGATATATTTTCTCCAATTCTTTGCAATGGTTATGAATATCAGGCACATTGCCATCTTCTGAATACAAATATCCTCTTTGCCCCAACCCTTTCATCAGGTTAGGGTTTTCAACAGCAAACCTTAACTGCTCAGCCAAAGAATAGATGTTTCGATGTTCAAATAATAATCCGTTCAAATGGTGTTGAACATATTCTTTCATTCCTCCAAAATCAGCTGTTATTACAGGCACTCTGCACGACTGTGCTTCATGAATTACCAATGGAGAGTTTTCGCCCCAAATGGAAGGAACCACTATGCAATCTACTTGTGAAAAAACTTCATCTGCTAAATTCTTGTTAATGTATTCCCCCTTGAACTGTATTGATAAATTGTATTCTCCGGCTATTTCCATCAGTGCTATAGTGCTTTGTTGAGCTTTTGATCCCCAAATTAAAAGTTCTGCATCACCCTCTAACTTTTTAAAAGCTTCAATCAATAAGTTGATTCCTTTGGATGGGACATGAGTGCCAATATATCCGAAGGTAAAATGTTTATTTCTTTTTCTGTTATAGGTTGGTGTCAAGTAATGGGTAGGGAAACCATAATCTAAATAGGTCAGTTTATTTTCTGGAACGTTAAATTCTGCAATAAATCGATTTCTTAAATAGTGCGAAGGAGCAATGAACGCATCTACTTTATTTATTACTGACCGGGTTTCATCCATTCTGGCATCAATCCAATTCTCCCAATATTGCTGATCATTTAATACATCTTTTCTACAAGGAATTTTATGCTCAAATTCATAGGAAAGCATATTATCAAAAGATGATGTATAACCGGAATGCAAAGGTTTATAACAAATACTTGCACATTTGCAGTTTTCCTGTTTATCACATAATTGCCAGACCTTTTCTCCATCCGAATTACGCTGTAAGAACTGGCCCCGTGGGCACATCAACCAAAAGTCATGAAGTGTAAATACAACCGGAATCTGCTTTCTGTTTAACTCATCAATAATACCAGTTGAAAGATGATTCAAATGGCCAATATGGGCTATATCTGGTTTAATATTATCGAGTAGTTCAGCAAATTGACTGTCAATTTCCCTATGTCTGAAACCATCTTTGCCTTGGGCCATATTCACAAAAAACAGAGTTAAATTCTCTTTTAATTTTTGTGTTCTGATTGTAAAATCAGGGGCATAAGGGTTCTCTTCGCGAGTAAAAACAAAAACTTCATTTTCTTTTGATAATTCTTCGCAAATGGATTGGGTGTAAACTTCCGAACCAGCATTGTAGTTTGGTGGATAGCCGTGAATGATTTTGAGAATACGCATTTAGTTATGAATTATTTGTTTTTGGAAAGGGTTGGGGAGCGATCCCCAACCAATTACTTCTTAGGTTTCGGAGGATTATTACCTCTACCACCGCCGGATGGTTTGCCAGTTGTGCTTGGAGCGTTTACTGGTTTCGTTGTTTTAGACATTGATTATCTATTATTGTGATGCCTCCTTTTTTGCGTTTCGGCTGCCGCACTATAAGTTTTATGGACTTCCAGTTGATCCATTCTAATTAAGTATTTGGATAAAATAATTCTGTTTTTTTATAATATGAGTAAGTACATTTGAGAAAAATGCTCTTATAAGTTTACCGTTCTTCACGGTTAGACACAAGTTGGGCAGTTCCATGTTTTCGGGAAACGAAATTTTATTTCGTTTCATCCATTCATATCTTGCAATAATGACAATGCTTTTTTGAAGATGTTTCTTCTTTGCAGAAGCCAATGCAACTTTGATTGCTTTTTGGTCGGGTGAAAACTTAACAGCTTTACATTCATTGTTTGAACTAATTGAAAATTTTGTTGTGTCCATTTTGATTTGATCTTTGATTGATTTTATTATTAGAAATGAAGTTTTAGTATTCGTATTAAATTATAGCACCTGACTTAAAAAATTAACTTATCAAGGATACTGTTTTTTCATTTGTACAAGATTTGAAAGTGAGCATTCTTTTCCTTGCTGAACAAATAGCTGATATGGTCGCACCAGTAGCCTCTTAGAATCAGATTCTTCTTAACGATAAGGACTAGACAAGTTTCATCATCCCTGGCCACCCCTTTCCTTTTCAAGAAGGAAGGCAACACAAGCACAATATCTTTTTCGCATTCGGAGCATTCTACATATGGTAGGATTTTGTTGAGTATTTGGTCGTCAATACTTCTATCCCATTGGCTAAACATAAAGTGGGTTGTTTTCCTAAACTCTAAAATCTGTTTATTCATTTTCTTTAAATTTTAATTATGCTTAGACATAAAGTGTGCCAAAATACTAAAAATAGTTTAACAACTTGAATATCAGTACCATAAATAAATTATTATAAATAAATAAAATACCTATAAGTAAATTAATACCTTTACAATATGAAAAATATTTATATAACCTGGCATTATACAACCCACGGTGTTGCATACTTAAAGCACATTCTTAGCCAATTCTACCTAATTCGAGAACTTCCAATTGAAATTAATTTTAGTCAGTTAGAGCAAGAAGAACTTAATTCAACTTTTAACAGTCCTAAATCAACAGGATTTCTTTTTGACGAGATAATTTATCTAACTGCACCACAAAAGGCATTTGATGGAGTTTCAAGCAGGAGATTCAGTCATAGAACAACTGTTTTGGATGATCCTGAAATTAAAAAAAGTAAATTGGGAATAGTATATCATGAACTTATCGAAATTTATCCAGAACATAAGCTGTCTGAGGAAATCAGTTTTATAGAAAACAACTATCCCGACCTGCTATCAGAGTACAAAGAATTGGTGTGGCGTAACATTCAGCATTATCCAGTTGAAGAACAGATTAAGTGGTTAACAGAATATTCAAACTTTAAAAATGTATATTCTAATAAATTTAAGGTTGTTGAATTAAAGATTGATGACTTTAGAAATGAAAAGCAAATTTCAGATGTAATAAGTAGATGGATTAGACATTACTTTTTCAGGCAAAAGAATTGTCGGCCAATAATTAATGTTTCACTTGGAAGTAATGAAACGCAAGTGGTATGGCATATACTGGCAGAAGCAGGCCAGTTGCCTGACACTACAAGATTTATTAAAACATATGATGATAAAAATGATAAGCCTGAAAAACGATTTAAGCAATTTTCAATTCAAGAAATTGCAACTAATCTAATTTCTACGATTGGAGCTGAGTTCAAGATATACGATGACACAAAATCACCTTCTCGGGCTTTGGCTAATAAAAAAATGGAAACCTATCTTAAATTGGGTTTTTCGATTTTGCTAATTGGGGAAAGAGGAATCGGAAAATCAAAAATTGCTAGCGAAGCAAAGCAAAAGTTTGATCCCCAAAGTCCTTTCGTAGAAGCAAATTGCGCCTCATTTGATGAAGATAGTAAAGCAGAATCGGAGTTGTTTGGGTATGAAAAAGGAGCATTTACCGGAGCTAACGCTGTAAAAATAGGTCTTTTAGAAGCAGCAAATGGCGGTATTCTGTTTCTTGATGAAATTCATCATTTATCAAAGCTTGTTCAGGCTAAACTAATGAAGGCATTGCAGACTGATAAGAAAAACAAAATGGCCATCCGGAGAATAGGCAGTAATAAAGAGATCAAAGTTGAATGCCGATTAATTTTTGCAACTAATAAAAGTATTGTTGAATTAAGAAATGAATTACTGCCCGATTTTTACGATAGAATTGTACAGTATGTTGTAAACATCCCACCGATAAGAAACAATATTAAAGATAGGCCGTCTGATTGGGAAAAAGTTTGGAGTGATTTGAATTTAAAAGGGATGGATGGAAAATGGCTACGAGAACCTCCTGATGATGAAAAATTGAATGAATGGCTATTAACTCTCCCATTGTATGGGAATTACAGAGATTTGCAAAAAATAGCCATCAGTTATCATGCTTTTAATCATTTTGACATGGAAACAAAGGGTATGTTGATTGAGGCCAATGCTTTCCAGTATGCAAAAAATGAATTTGAAAAATATCACTCACTTGTAGTCCAACCTGAAAATGAGAAATTCAATTTCAATAACAGCCAAACAACAAAAGAAATGTTAGCTGACTATTTATTTGAATTGCAAAATTGGGCTGTGTTGAATTATAAATCACGAAAAGCTGCAATAGAACATTTTCGGTTATTGGGAGATACAGTTGCTCCTGAAACCTTTAATAACTGGAAGAATAGGGATTCTGTAAAAAAGAAAAAATAGCCTAGTTGTCGTATTAGTTGCGGTAGGGTAAAATGTAAATGTAGTTTGGGTCAACCTTAGTATTGGTAGAGCAACTCTTTTTATTTTTAAAATGTTTGCCAAATGACTTTCCGATCTTTTCTTTTTGTCAGGCGACATACCCAAAGATTGAATAATGAGCAGTTTTCAACCATTACTAATACCGCCCATAAATACTCATCCAACCTCCAAAACACTGCTGTTTCAAATGCTCATAAACCATATTGGTTTTAACATTAACATCATTGGTTCGATAGGTAGGATAGCACTTCCTATTGCCCGATTTAATAGTACAACAACATCTACAAGTTCACAAAAAAAGCTGTCTCTTTCGGGACAGCTTTTTGTATTAGCAAATGAAGTTATTTTTTCTTGGTTTCAGTAGTGGGTGCTTTTTCGGCAGGAGTTTGTGCGGGTGTTGGCGTTTTTAAAACTGTTTTGTTGGCTGGAGTAGAAGGAGCAGCCTTTTTTTCAACCGGTTTTCCGTTTGCATCCAAAAAAATTGGAGCTGGTTTTGTTGTGGTTCCTTGTGCAGCCAGTTTTACAGGAGCTGGTTTTGCCTGGTTAATAACAGGTTTTGCAGATTCTGCTGCTGAATGAACTGTTGATTTCACTGCCGATTTTGTTGAAGGTGCGGTATTCGCATTGGTTTTTGCCCCTTTTCCAGTTGATTCTTTGTAGCCTCCACTTTTGTATTCATTAGCTCTTTTCTTCGCTTCAGCGGCTTGTTCGGGGGTTAATGAATTGTATTTCTTTTTCAGTTCAGCCTGACGGGCTTTGTTTTTTTCGAGGTTTTCCTGTTTTTGTTTGTCGGCAGCTATTCCACTCGATTGGGCTTTGATTTCTGTACAGAACATAAAAGTTGCCACGACCAAAAACGATACAAATAATTTTGAAGTTTTCATTTTTATAATTTTGAATTTAGCTTAAGCAAAAATTGATCCAAACAATTTATTGCCTCATTTATTTGAATGGTTTATACCAAATCTGTGCTCCTTCGGAAGAAACCCTGTTAAGAAAAACATAGCTTCCATTAGTATTTGATAGTCCGGTAATGCAAAAATCGCCATTACTCATTTCCACAATGCCAAAACCCTGATCTTCGCTTTCGCCTCCATACGTGGTGGTAGAACCTATCAGTGCGCCATTTGCATCGGTACGAATCAGATAAACGTCCTGTGTTCCTTTACTATCAGTTATTCCCGTAATTGCAAAGCCGCCAGTTGAAGCTTCCACCATTGAAGCACCATACTCATACCCGGTACCGCCAAAGGTTTTCATTGGCCAAAGCAAATTACCTGCTGTATCTGTTTTAATAAGGAAAACATCCTGGCTTGCCCCTTCCTGTAGCGAACCACTGATGGCTATAGAATTGTCCTTGGTAAGGATTAACGAATAGCCGACTCCGGTGTTATAGGTTTTGGTCCACAAACTATCGCCTTTAGCCGAAACCTTCATAAGGAACACTTTTCCACAGCAGGAACTATAACCCCTTATGGAACCAGTAAGGAAATAACCTCCATCGGGTGCGCCAATTACGCAATATGCTGCATCATTTACCGTATCGGAATTAACCTGATTTTTGGAGCCATATCTCTTTTCCCACAAAGAAACACCTGCATTGTTAATTCTTACGAGATACAAATCGCGGTCGGCATAGGTTGAATTTTGTATGTATCCTGAAACCAAATATCCGCTGTCGGGATTAGCATGACGTAAAACATTAAAACCCTGGGAATAATTCGAGCCTCCGAATTTCCCCGAATTTACAAGTTTGCCGTTTGCATCGGTAATAACCACGTACATAGCCGGGGAATTTGAAGATGACTTATTACTAAACCCTGTAGCAATAAACCCTCCGGCATTTGATTTGGCTACATTGTAAAACGCATCGGAATAAGAACTCCCAAATTTTTTGGACCAAAGCGTGTCGCCCGCCGAATTTGTTTTTATTAATGCGGCATCATACCCGGTCGAGCTTGATGTATTATAGCCGGCAATGATCAAATTTCCGTTATCATCGGCCATTGCAAGGCTGTTCCCACTGCGCAAATATGCTTCGGGAACGGTTTCTTCTTTTTTGCACGACGAGGCTAAACTAAGTAGGAATGCAGAAAAGAGTATGGTTTTAAAAAAGGTAATTTTCATGTTAATGTTAAATTGTTGAAATGTTTATTGTTAGTTAATCAGAGTTTGTTTTAAGCTGTTCGATCCTAAAATTTGCTATTTACGATTTGTTTTCAGCGAGTTATTAGTAACATCCTTCAATCCAGTGCGTTGAAAATAATCGGAAGTATTAGAACCCAGCTTTATTCACAGACTTTATTTAGTGTATGTTTTTCGACTTGGTTAAATTCAAAATGTACGAATTGCAATGTACGATTGATTTATTTTCAGCGAGTTATAATCGTCAATCGCAATCCGTACATCGTAAATAAAAGTAAAACCCGAATTTATGGACAGGCCCTAATTACGTATGTCTAGTTCTTTGATTAGGTTGGTGGCCCCGGCGTATTTTTCGATTACGAAAAGCACATAGCGTATGTCAACACAAATGGTTCGTTGCAATTGTGGTTCAAAAGCATAGTTGCCGCTCATAGCTTCCCAATTCCCATCA
Source organism: uncultured Bacteroidales bacterium (assembly GCA_903946925.1). Lineage (GTDB taxonomy): Bacteria > Bacteroidota > Bacteroidia > Bacteroidales > UBA4417 > UBA4417. The sequence goes on from CAJAXK010000057.1 coordinate 56,348, forward strand.
AATGCCAGTCCGGTAAGTTCGCCATTTCCATTAAGCACCGGGCTACCTGAGTTGCCTCCGGTGATATCGTTATTGGTAATAAAACCTATTACCATTTTCCCGTTTTCACCGTAATTTCCATAATCTTTGTCCTTGTAAAGCTGCTTGAGTTTTGCCGGCACCGTGAATTCCAAACTTGTAGGATCTTCTTTAGCCATCAAGCCATCGAGCGTGGTAACATAATCGAAATTAACAGCATCGGCAGGGCTGTAATCAAGAACTTTGCCATAAGTTACGCGCATGGTACTGTTTGCATCAGGATAAAAGTTCTTGTCGGACTGCATTTCGCGCAATCCCTTTACAAATAAGCGGCGGCCTTTGGCAAGCATTTCATTAGCTGGCTTTACTACTAAATCAATTTTAGCGGCATTTTCGGCAAAAGCTTCCTGTAAAGGCCATATTGGGTCTTTTTGTAAAGTTTTGAGTTTGGCATCCACAAGAAAAAGATCAACCTTCGATTGGCTGCCAAAAATGGTTTTGCTGAAAACTGCTTTGGCATATTCCTCGAAATTGCCTTTATATTTTGAATGGATTTTTTCGAGGTAAGCGGGCTGCATTTGTTTTGGAACATCGTTGTAATACAGTTCAAGCATGGCTGCCAGCATTTTAACATCGGTAGCCATATTGTAGTTTTTAAAATATTGCTTTGATGCCTCGTTGGCCTGATCGGTATATTTGCGGATTAATTGCTTGTCGGGGGCTGGTTTTGCCAATTCCTCGGCCAGTTTATTGAAATTTCGCGAAAAGGCAATAATCTCGCAGCCGCGTACAATGGCTTCGGAATTATAACGCACAGCAGCTTCGTATTTGTTTATGGTTTCGTAAGCATTTGAAATATTGAGCAATGCATCGCGGTATTTCAAACTGCGATCCTTGTCAGCACTAAACCATTTAGCAAATTGTTCTTCTATTTCGCGTTTCCTGTCGTAAACGCCTAAACGTTTCAGGCCTTTATTCTGACCGATAAAAAATTTCCAATAATTAGCGGAACCAGCGTATTTCGAAGCATATTTAATCCTTACTTCGGCATCAGCAGCCATATCCTCACGAAGTATTTCCAGTTTTTTAGTCCTGATTTTAACTACCATTGGGTTGTTTTTCTCTAATGCCCAATTGATGGTATAAGAAGTAGCATATCGGTCGGTAGTACCTGGATAGCCCATAATCATTTGAAAATCACCTATTTTCTTTTCTTTTATCGAAATAGGAAGGAATTGTTTGGGTTTCATTGGAACATTGTTGGCTGCATATTCGGCAGGCTGGTTCTCTTTGTTGGCATATACCCTGAAAACCGAAAAATCACCTGTATGCCTTGGCCACATCCAATTGTCGGTATCGGCACCAAATTTTCCAATTGACGATGGCGGGGCGCCAACAAGCCTAACGTCTTTATATACTTCGTACAGGAAAAGATAGTATTCGTTTCCGTTAAAGAACGAAACAGTACGTGCATCGTATTGGGTTCCTTTGGTATTGGTAAATTCAATATTTTTCGAGTTTTCTTTTATTTTTTCAAGCCTTTCGGTCTCGGTCATATTGTCCTTTACACCGGCCAATACTGCACCGGTTACATCCTGTATGCTTACAAGGAAACGTGCTGTGAGGCCTGGTGTTGGCAGTTCCTCTTCGTAACGTGTTGCCCAGAAACCATCGCTTAAATAATCGTGGTCAACGGTGCTGTGCGATTGGATTGAGCCGTAGCCGCAATGATGGTTGGTGAATATTAATCCGTTTGGCGAAACTATTTCGCCGGTGCAACCACCACCGAACATGATTATGGCATCCTTAAGGCTACTATGGTTTATGCTGTAAATTTCTTCAGCGGTAAGATGCAAACCTTCTTTTTGCATATCAACATAATTGAGTCGCTGAATAAATAGCGGCAGCCACATACCCTCATCGGCGCGGCTTTGGGTTGAAATTACTGACAAAAGTAAAGCCAGTGCAATTGTAATTTTTTTCATCTGTTTGTTTTTTATTTTTTTACGGGTCAGATGGAATACGCCATGAGAATAATCATTTCGGTTGGTGACCAAATTTTCTGCTCATGGCTATTTCATACTATTTCTATTTCGTTTTTCTAATTCGTGTTGTGATTTATAAAGAGGGATGGAACAACAATTGTCAATTATCAATTGTCAATTGTCAATTAAGCACCCCCATGCAAATAAATTCGGTTAAACGAATGCTTCCCCTTTTTCGAGGCGCACTGCATCCACATATCCACGTATGTTTTGTTCGTCGCTACGTTTGCAAATCAGCATTATACCGTTGTCTTCCACCACAATACAATCATCAACACCCTGAATAACAGCAACCATGCCCGATGGTAGGTTAATTATATTGTTGTGTGTATTGTATGTGAGGGGTTTTGCACCGATAATTGCGTTTCCATTCCCATCTTTATCGGAAGTATCGTATAGTGAACCCCAGGTCCCCAAATCGCTCCATCCAATGTCGGCGGCCAGAACAAAAACATTGTCTGCTTTTTCCATTATACCATAGTCGATGGAAATGCTTTTACAAACTGTGTAGGCTTTTTCGATATATGCAGGTTCGTTTTCGGTGAAGTATTGGTCGGAACCATCCATGAAAAGGGTGTTCAATTCTGGAAGGTGTTTCTCGAAAGCGTGAAGAATGCTTTTAATTGACCAGATAAAAATCCCTGCATTCCACAGAAAATCACCACTTTGCAGGAATGAAACTGCCAGTTCGTGATGCGGTTTTTCGGTAAATGTTTTCACCTTTCGCACTTTACAGTCGGCCTGATAATTATTCGAGTCGTCGAATTGAATATAGCCGTAGCCTGTATCGGGCCTACTGGGAGTAATGCCAAGGGTAAGCAACCAGTTGTTTTGTTCGGCCGATTTTAAAGCACAAAGCAGGGTTTGTGTAAAAACATCTTCCTTCAAAATAATATGATCCGATGGAGCCACCACAATACAGGCGTTCGGGTTGAGCTTGTTAATTTTATGTGTAGCGTAAGCAATACAGGGAGCAGTGTTCCGCCTCATGGGTTCGCACAATACATGTTCGGGCACAATGGCAGGAAGTTGTTCAACCACCTGATCGAAGTACTGGAGATGTGTTACAACAAAAATATTTTCGGGCGGGCAAATGGTGGTAAGCCGCCTAAAGGTTTGCTGTATTAGGGTTTCGCCGGTCCCTAATATGTCGATAAACTGTTTTGGGCGCGAATTGCGGCTTAAGGGCCAAAAACGCGCACCAACGCCACCAGCCATAATAACACAGTAATAGTTCTTGTTCATGTGGTTGAGTATTTAGTATAACAAATTAGATTACAACATTTTGAGTACATTTTTATTGTTGCAAAGGTAATAAATCTGTTATCAGATTTACATTATGCAGTAGGAAAATTCTGTTATAAGATTAGGCACAGTTGAAAAAGTAGAAAGGCAAAAATTTTAAGCAAGAATCAGCTCCATTAACCCTAAAAAAGGTAAAACCACGGAGGCGCAGAGGGCACAGAGGTACACAGAGTATTGTTAATCTGAACTATAGCCTTAGTGAATCTTAAAGGCTTTGTGCCTTTGTGGCGAAAAAAGACTTTTCGGAGTGGTCTCAAACAAGCACTATTTTTATTTCTCCTTTTATACAACACCTTCGAAGATAAAAAACCCGAAACCCGAAAGCCTAAATCCTTATTCGACATTTTCCATTAACCAACAACCAGCAACCATTAACCATTTTCCATTAACCAACAACCATTTTCCATTAACTATCCCCCAATCCCACCACTTGCGCCGAGCGCGAAACAAGATAATATTTTCGTGTTTCGGGACAAAAACACTTGTAGCGGGTGCGCAGTTTTTCTATTTTCACAAATTTGCGGCCGCTCGATAAGGTAAAACTGCTATTTAAAGGTATATCGTGTACGGTTACAATAGCCTTGCCACCCTCTAAGGATGCCAAAGTGTTGATTAGCCGGGTATCGCGATGAAAAGTAGCCGGGGTATTTATAAAGTACCTGCGTAATTCAACAGCAAGTACCGGAGGGAAAATGCCCTGTTCGAAGTAGGGTTGAACCGTTTCACGGTAAGTTTCTTTCCACTCAGCACCGTGCGGTTTGGCTTTCCTACCATAGCGTTTCATTACTTTTAGATGTGCAAGCTCATGCAAAAAAACGAGCAGGAAGGAGTATTGACCAAGGTCCGAATTTATTTGTATTACTGGCGTTCCACCATTTCTAACACCTTTAAAACTGCCGAGGCGCGTTTGCCGTGGGGTAGTTATCCTGAAAATAAAATGATAATCATTGAATAGTGGGGCGGTTAGTTGTCGGGCCTGCTCCGGAAAACGCAAAAGTACATCTGCTAAAGTTTCAGGCTTGTACCGCATATTCAGTCTGCTGGTACAGTTTTAAGGCAGGATTGCTTATTGGTTTTAGCAGGCAGCCGCAGCGGTTGTGGCCTGTTGATGCGGGCGAACGGTACCAATTGTTGCGTTGACTATTGTAACCGCTTGATGTACAAGCCGTAAACATTGTTAATAACACAGCCAAAGCCATAACAAGAGCTGGCCGGACAGGTAGAAAGCTAAACGTATTTTTAATTTTTTTTTGTATCATTTCCATGCTAAAACGTTATTAAAACAGCCATTTTCACTTGCATTCCTATCGCTATTTCATCGAACTTGTTCTATAAAAACAAAACATTAGGTGCCAGTCTCAAAATTTACGCTAATTTAGCACTTATTATTGTACGAAATGAAATTTTTATTCCACTTTGGGCGTTACCTCACCTTATTGCGCCAATCTTTTCAACGCCCTGAAAAGCAGTCTATTTACTTCAGGCAGGTTCTGGTGGAGATGGATAAACTTGGCTTAGCCTCTTTGGGGATTGTTGCCATTATATCGGTTTTTATGGGTGCGGTTGTAGCAATACAAATGGCATTTAACATCGATACACCGCTAATCCCAAGATACACTATAGGATTTGTAACCCGTCAAAGCGTAATTTTAGAATTTTCGCCAACAATTATAAGCCTGATTTTGGCCGGAAAAGTTGGCTCTCGGATTGCCTCGGAAATTGGCACCATGCGTGTAACCGAGCAGATTGACGCACTCGAAATAATGGGCATCAACCCCGCCACATTCCTGATACTTCCCAAAATAATTGCTTCCATGCTCATAAACCCCTTCCTGATCGGCATGAGCATGATACTGTCAATTGGTGGCGGCTGGCTTGCTGGCGTAACCACCGGGCTTTTCCCTTCGGCAGATTATATTTATGGTTTACAGTCGTTTTTCCACATGTACGATATTTCGTATGCTTTTATCAAAACAATAGTTTTTGCATTTATAATTGCCTCGGTATCGGCGTACAATGGGTTTTATACCAAAGGGGGCGCTTTAGAAGTTGGCGAGGCCAGCACAAATGGCGTGGTTTATAGCAGTATAGGAATTATTTTTGTGAACCTTATTCTTACACAAATCCTGTTGGCATGATAGAAGGGAAAAACATAAGCAAGAGTTTTGGCGACCGTTTGGTGCTCGACAACATTTCGGTTTGTATGGAGAAAGGGAAAACCAACCTTATTATCGGCCAAAGCGGCATGGGGAAAACAGTGCTGCTTAAATGCCTGGTAGGTTTGGTGAAAGCAGACAAAGGGCAAGTGTTTTATGATGGAAGGGCTTTTTCAAAAATGTCGTTTAACGAAATGAAAGAAATCCGGCAGGAAATTGGTATGCTTTTTCAGGGAGGGGCTTTGTTCGATTCGCTGACTGTTGAGCAAAATGTAATTTTCCCGCTTACCATGTTTACCGAACAAAACCCAGCCCAAAAACTTGAAAGGGCAAATTTTTGCCTTTCGAGGGTAAACCTTACGAATGCCAACAAATTATACCCATCGGAGTTGAGTGGGGGAATGAAAAAACGTGTTGCTATTGCACGCGCCATTTCCATGAACCCACGTTATCTTTTCTGCGACGAACCCAATTCGGGGCTTGATCCCCAAACTGCGCACCTTATCGACGAGCTAATCAAAGAAATAACATTGGAATACGATATGACTACCGTTGTGGTAACCCACGATATGAATTCTGTTCTCGAAATAGGCGAAAAAATTTATTTCCTTTATCAGGGAAAACTTTGGTGGGAAGGTACAAAAAACAATATCCTTCATACTGATAATGCTGAACTACAAGAATTTGTGTTTACTTCGGAACTTACCAAAAGGCTTAGGCCGGCGAAAGGGATTTAGGATTTAGGATGTCGGATGTTGGATGTTGATTCTTCTGGCATACAAAATTATTCTACGTTGTCTTCGCTTGTATAATTCATCACTTGAAGGTAATTGAACACGGATGATACGGATCCAACTGATTTGCACGGATTTTTGTCTTTATCAGTGTTAATCTGTAACATCAGTGTTATCAGTGTTCTATAAAGTTTTTAAATAAATCAGGTTAGCACCTTAAACATTAAGCGCCAAAAATCAAAATGTCAACATTAGATATAATCCTTGCCCTTTTTCTGTCGTATTTTGCCTTTAAGGGTTTTAGCAATGGTTTTATTGTGAGCATTGCCACTTTAATTGGTTTGGTTATTGGGTTTTATGCTGCAACACATTTTTCGGAATTTACCGCCAACTGGTTGAAAAGCGATTTGGGTTTGGAGAGCAGCAACATCAAACTTATTGCTTACATAGTAACGTTTGCCATAGTTGTAGTCCTGATCTTTTTGCTTGGCCGTTTCCTTACGGGTGTGGTTAAAACGGTGGGACTCGGAATTGTTAACCGTTTGGCCGGAGCCATATTTGGGATTGCAAAAGGGGCGCTTATTGTTAGTTTTTTATTTATGTTCCTTTCACGTATCGACAGCCAGGGCAGTCTCTTGTCGGCAGAACAAAAAAATGGCTCTGTTTTGTATAAACCAGTTTCCATGGTTGCTCCGGCAACTATACCTTTGGTGAAAAAATACACTACCCAGGTTGAAGAACTTATTCAGGACAAGGGATCGGAAGCAATTTCGAAATAAACAAAACCTTTTGTAACACCATAAATCAGACAAAAATTTGGTTCATAGCTTAATTCTCGGGTAAAAAGCTTATAAAAGCTGTTCGGAAAATGGGAGGCGGAAAGTATCCATGATGTATATTCCGTTGCAATTGGCAGATTGAAGGACAATTAGTTTTTCAAACCAATGTACCAAGGGGAAAATACAACAACAATTGCACTCAAAGTGTAGCTATCGGTTCCCCCAAAAGAAATCTCAGATTGTTTGTTTTGAATCAAGATAGTTTATGCTTGTGAAGCCAAACTATTTATTTTTTGAATTGTTGGTTTTAAAACATCGTAATAAATGCAAAAAAAGCACCTGAAAATTATAACAATCATACTCTCTGCAATTGCAGTTTTAGTAATTGCTTTATTTTTTTCCATTTCGCCTCTGGCAAAATATTTCATAGAGAAAAACAGCGAGGAGTGGACCGGGCGCAAAATCACCATGAACCACCTTTTCATTAACCTTTGGGATTGGAACCTTACCGTGAAAGGACTGAAAGTTTATGAGAACAAAAGCGATTCGGTTTTTTTTAGTGCCTCAAAAATACATACAGCAATAAGTGTACTTCAGCTTTTAAAAAGTGAGTATAAAATCCTGGTTTTTCAGGTCGAGAAACCTGCTATTGTTGTTGAACAGACCGGCGAACATTTTAATTTCGATGATCTGATAACAAAGTTTACGGCTCCTGATACCACCCAAAAGGCAACCGAACAGCCCTCAGAACCTGTAAAATATAAAATAGAAAATATTCAAATTACTGATGGCACAATTACTTACCGTGATAAAACCATGAACCTGGAAGCAGTGATGCAACAATTTAAAATGGGTTGTCCTTCACTTTCGTGGGATTCGCCCATGCTGAATACCGCAACTTCCTTTTCACTCAAATCAGGTGGCAGAGCCGATGCCCGTCTAGCCCTCAACCTCGATTCCTTAACTTATATAATCAGTGCAAAACTTTCGCAGTTCAACATGCAACTGTTGATGCCTTACATGAAAGATTATCTGAAGACCTCATACACATCAGGGCTTTTGAGCAGCGATCTCATAATCAAAGGTGATTTCGATGTGCCTGAAGCGGTTGCAGTTAAAGGAGATGTTTCCCTTGCCGATTTCAGGATTGACGATGAAACCAAAAACACTGTTGCCTCGTGGAACAACCTGGCGATCCAGATAGATTCGCTTGATGTGGCTGCCAATATGTACAATTTTGGTGAAATTATACTCGACAAACCTTACCTGCTTTTTGAAATGTATGAGAAAAGCGATAATTTTAGCAGGATGATGGTCAGCACCGGCACGGAAACGGTTGATACTGCCACTGTAGTTGACGAAGTTGATTATTCAAACCCATTTACTATAATGGCTGACTATGTTAAACAAATCAGCAAGGACTATATCATCAGCAACTATACCGCCAAAGATGTTATGCTGCACAACGGACAAATTGTGTACAGGGATTTTACCCTTGAGGACAAATTTGTTTACAACCTCGAAAATCTCGAACTAAGTTCGGGGCGCATTGATTCAAAAAGCGACAGTATAACTTTCGACATGAAATGTTTGGCCAACCGTTCCGGAATTCTCAATGCACATCTCGCCTTCGACCCACGCGATTATATGAATATGGCGATAAATTATACTATTGACAATATGCGGATTTCCGATTTTAACCCGTACTCTAAATTTTATGTTGCACATGCATTTGTCGAAGGATTGCTGTTTTATAAAAGCACCAACACCATACGCAATGGCAAACTTGTAAGCAGCAATGTGTTGAATATTAAGAAGATAGAAGTAGGCCGCAAATTAAAAGGGATTGGGTTATTTGAAGTTCCGCTGCGTTTGGCTATTGCTATTCTGCGCGACAGAAAAGGTGATATAAATATTGATATTCCGGTAGAAGGTGATCTGAAAGACCCAAACTACAAAGTGGGGAAAATGATCTGGCAGATAGTGAAAAACCTCATAGTGAAAGCAGCGACTGCCCCTTTCGACTTGCTGGCAAAGGCATTCGGCGGGAATGAAGAGGAGATTAAGGTGATCCGTTTTGAGTACCTTCAGCAGCAATTTGTACCTCGACAGATGAAAAGCCTTGATATTATCAGCAATGCGTTAAGTGAAAAGCCTGAGCTCAAAGTTTCGCTCGTTCAGGTTGCCAGCCGCGAAAGCGAGAAAGAACTTTTGGCTTTGTCGCTAGCAAAACAAGTGTATTATCGTAAGCAAATCCTGCAACCAGCCAAGGACAGCCTCGATGCAAAAGAAATCAGCGCTGCTGTAGAAATCCCAAACAAAGATTCATTGTTCAATATGTGGCTGAACCAACAATTGTTGCCTGAGGATGTTTCGGTACTGCCAAGCCAGTTGAAATGCCGCAAACTTATGGGAGAAGCCTATCTGAACCAGCAAGTTGACCTTTTATTTGCAATCCGCAACAAAATGATCATGGATTATCTGGTAAACGAAAAGAAAATTGATGCCATGCGCATTAAAATCACGAACACCACTGATGAAAATTCCGCCCAATTCGAAAGCACACCCAGATATAAAGTGGAGTTTGTGGTGGATGAATAAAAACCTCACCCCTTTCTTTCCC